>JAAZYK010000203.1 GCA_014239685.1 Dehalococcoidia bacterium
TGATGCGGTACTGGCCGGAACCGGTCGTGGTGGGCCGTCCCACTGGGGCGAGCTGGTTTCTCACGTCTGGGAGAGTTTGAGGTCGGACGATGATGAGTTCCTCCCGGAGGACAGGACCTGGGACGAGATCATCTCAGACGCGCTGACAGGGGCCGTAGATGAACTGACCAGAGTGCTTGGGTCAGACATGTCGGGTTGGGTCTGGGGAAAGGTCCATCACACGAAGCCAGTACACCCGTTGTCGGCGTCGTTCCCGGATATAGACGGCGTGCTAGATCCGCCACAGATCCCTATGGGAGGCGGTATTGACACGCCCCAGGCGGGGAGCTTCTCGCAGGGCAACAAGTACATCATCACGGGGCTATCGGTGAACCGATACATCCACGATCCCTCCGACTGGAGCAAGTCCAAGTGGGTTTCCCCGCTGGGCGCTTCCGGTCATCCGGGCAGCCCGCACTACGCAGACCAGGCGCCGATCTGGGGCGCAGTGGACTACGTTCCACAGCTCTGGGACTGGGACGAGATTAAGGCGCGTGCAGAGACGACTCAGGAGCTGACGCCAAGGTAGGGTGATCGACGGTTGTCGCGACAACCCCGTAGGAACTCGAATCGCTTCGTTCGTCGTTCTCCTTCCAGAAAAGGAGTACGTGCAACAGCCGTGTCCTCGCAAAAACACCCTGTGGGCGGATAACTATCCGCCCACAGGGTGTTTTGTATAACTGCGTAATTGGGAATATAGCCTAGGTGATCTATCCAGCGCCGATCCAACATCCACCTACTCGTTGATTGAGGATGGTGGGTACCCTTTAGTTGTCAGGATCAATGCGTGCGCGGGACACAGGATTCCCATTAACGTGGCTCTCTAGTGCCAGTTCCTCTCGTCTTCAAGTGTTCGTAGGTTCCGTTTCGGATACTGGTCACCGGCGTATTTGGCGAACTTGCTTTCGTCGAGCTCGATGCCAATGCCCGGATCTGTCGGTAGCTCCATGTAACTTCCTGACGGCACCAATGGCTTTACCGAGATGTCATCGCAAATCTCCTGATTGTGTACGAAGTATTCGTAGATCAGGAAGTTAGGCATTACCGCAGACGCCTGCAACGCCGCCGCGAGACCCACGGCTGTGCTGTTATTACCGTGTGGCGATACCGCGATGTAGTGGGGAGCGGCCATGTCTGCAATCTGCACCAGTTCAAGGATGCCACCGCAGATGCAAATGTCAGGATTGAGGATGTCCACGGCCCGCTGGTCGATCACATCCCGGAATTCTTCGCGGGTGTAAAGAGCTTCTCCGGTGACGACGGGGATGTCGGTCGCGTCACGAACCTCTTTGAGTGCAGGAACGTGCTCCGAAGGATTTGGTTCTTCGAACCAGTACGGTCGGTAGCGTTCAATCATGTGGGCGAGTCGTATCGAGTTCATGGGCGCCAGACGCCTGTGGATCTCGATTAGCAATTCGACCTTGCCGCCGACTGCATCACGGACAGCACCGACGACCGCAGCAGCCTGTTCTAGGTCCTCGAAGTTCGGGTAGGCGCGCCATGGTCCGGAAAGCGGGTCGAACTTGAGCGCGGTGAAGCCCTTCTTAACCGTTTCGGTAGCCGCCAGCGCCCACTCTTCCAGCGTCTTTGCTCCACCGTACCAGGCGTTTGCGTACAGGCGAATCGCTGGCCGGACGGGACCCCCAGCAGGTTGTAAACGGGCTGGTCGACCGCCTTGCCAACGATGTCCCACATCGCTATCTCTATACCGCTCAAAGCGCACCAGAGGTCCATTCCGCCGCGTTTCGTAGCGAAGTCCTCGTAAGCTATGTTCATCCAGTGCCGAATGTTGAACGGATCTCGGCCCTCTAGATAGCGGCCTAGCTGCTCAATGTGGGCGATCGCCGCCGTGTCCCGGTCGGTCTGTGTGTACGCCTCCCCCCACCCGACGATGCCGTTGTCAGTCGTGAGTTTGACGAACAGCATGTTCTTGCCGCGGGGCGGGTGAATCACGAAGGTTTCGATATCAGTGATCTTCATAGGGCTTGATCTCTCCTCATAGGCTCGTGCCGGTTAACCGCTGGCAGGTCGGCGAGCGAATGCTAAGGCTTCCAGATAGTTGCTGAGATGTAACGCTCTTTGTCGGGAGAATCGTTGTAGTAGTACACAGTAACGACACTTCCGTCCGCTCGTTGGACAGACCTCGGGTAACCGATATCGTGATTTCCTCCGTCATCACGGAGCACGATCTCGGGACTCCACGACCCGCCCTGGTCGTCGCTTAAAACGGACCGAATCCCCGACGGGGCGTCTCGATATCCATAGGTAAGGCAGATTCGCCCATCGGACAGGCGGATCATAGCGGGTGGATTGCCCCCGGTCCCGGTGTCGGATACAGGTGTGGTGATATGACGCCACGTTATCCCGTTATCGTTGCTTCGCATCAAATCTATCGAATCACCGTCACCTGAAGCGTTTCGGGTCCGAAGGGCGGTGATTATTCCACCATCGTCCAGCCGAAGCGATGACGGCATGATGTCAAATCCTGGCGGGTCTGGTCTCAACCACGATACAAACTTGTAGGACAGGCCGCCGTCCACCGTCCTAGCACCAAATACGCGGCCCTCTTCGCCGTCCGACTTGGTCGCCGTAAGGAACAGCGTGGCTTCTCCTCGCCCAT
>JAAZYK010000204.1 GCA_014239685.1 Dehalococcoidia bacterium
GTTAGAGCAGTCGGCTCATAACCGATCGGTCGCAGGTTCGATCCCTGCCGGACCCACCATTTCCCGCCTTTTGCGCGAAATCTAGCTACAAAACCGCTCATCTCGCTTTTTATTTTCCCGTGGGAATAAGGAGCGAACACATGGATACAGCAGTTGGTAGCTCGGTTCTGGTGAGAGCATTCAGGCTAGCTTTATCAGTCGAAGGCCTACAGCCCAAGACCATTTCCGATTACGTCCGCAGTCTCGTGCAACTGGCGGTGGTTTGGACGCAGGCGCTCCCGGCGGTGACGGAAACGATCTGTGGCGCAAAGCGCCGGATCAGATAATCGAGACGGGATCGGCAGGGGAGTGGGTGCTGAGTGCATCAGACCTGGTGGAGATCGAGGCGCTGATCGGCGACGTCAGGCTGTCGGACGGCTAGAAAAGATTCTTCGGCAGACGCATGACAGGGTCACGGCATCATGGCGGGATTCATCATCGAATCCGAGGTCAAACCAGGAGCCATGTCTGGGAACCAGACGACGGCGACGGCCATCGCGATCAACCCCAGCCCGGTGGCTTTGGAAAATCGGTCACCATGAGGCAAAAGTTTCTCCGCCGCGACGATGACGGCGAGGACCAACATAGCGAACACGTTCATCACGCCAAACGCCGCCATCAAGATCATGAGGGACCAGCAACAACCAAGACAGTAATAACCGTTGTGTAACCCGGCTTTCAGGTCTCGCGTCGGGCCTTTGTACGAGGCGTAATGAAACATATGCGCTAGCGGAGATCGGCAATGTGTCAGGCATCGATATTTCAACGAGGTGAGCTGGTATATGCCTGCGATTCCGAAAATGCCCGCAGCCAGAACGGTGCCCGCCGTCCCGGCGCCGGCCGCCTCTCCGCTGACCCAGGCCAGTCCGTAGGCGGGGATGCCGGAGGCGGCCCACACCAGTAGGTAGCCGGCCGTAAACAGGATTAGCCGGGGCAGCCGACGGGTCTGGATTGTCCGCGCATACATCACGGCGAAAGGCGTGGCAGATGGCAGCATCATCGCAGTCATCATCAACGCCCACATGAGGACGAACGCGGGTAGCCCGAGGCCCATGGCCCCGGGCATGTCTCCCATGGATTGAGCGCGACTAACGGTCCATGCGGAAGCCGTCGCCGCTATCAGTAAGAGCAGGACTAACTGCGGTGTAGTCCGCCGTAATATCGGTGTCACTGCTCGGGGCACCGAGGCCATTAGTCGCTCCAGGAAAACGGCGCTGCGTGGCCGTTTTTACCGCCGTGGTCCCACTGTTTTCCGAAAGCGTTTATCGTGGCCCGGGTTGCTTTGGCGATGGTGAGATCTGGTCCCATCGGGTGGACTGAAATTCCGGTCAGTCCAGCAGGACCGTCCTCGCTGTGTTGAATGTCGTCGATCTCGATATCGACGGCATCCCCGGCCTTCACGCTGTGCGTATTGCCATCGTTTAGGTAGGTAATGGGAGAGCGTTCAACGCCCAGCAATTCGCCCACCATTGGCGCTAGCGCTCCCATCGGGCCACCCGCCTGGCCACTAAGCACGCCAACAATTCCGTTGGCCTGCTCCTCCGAGGCTTTATCGTCAACGATAAGACCTACCTGCCAGCCACCTTCGGCCATGTTTTTCGGAGTCTCCATGACCATGATTGCGGTGAGGTCGTCGACGCTTACTCCATCGATATTGCCGGACTCGATGTGGATCGCAAACACCGGCCGGCAATGATCGTTGTCGGCCGGCATTGCCATGCCGCTCCAGCCGCACGGGCATAGGGTGTCGCAATTGCAGTTCTCGAAATAAGAGCCTTGAATATTCCAGGACATGTCAAACTCCCGTTAATGCGGAATACGTATATTCAGGCGGAATATATCACTACATCAGTTATTTTATTCTCTCCACTGATCTGAGATCGCATGAAATGTCCGATACATTGCCGCAATACGGGCACAAATTGGATACAGGTGAAATGGGGCTGTCATTATGACCGAGAAAACATCGCAGGCGTTCGACGAGGCAAGGGCGGAGTAGAACGGTCGGATTTGCGGCAGATCAGGTGCGAGGGCGCTTGGCGTGGTCCGTACATAAAGGCACGGTACGGCTCTGCTGCCACTGCTCACAGGCCAATGTGTCAGTCACGGTAGCGATGTGTGGAAGCAGAGGCAGGGGGTGGGAGTAGTCGTTACTGGAGCAGGAAGCTGGGGCTCGAGTTACTAGCCACTGATTTCGCTGCGACTTTTGGCGTACTACCAGGGCGATCCAGCATGGACGATTGACTGAGGACTAATGCGACTCCCCTTTATCTCCAACCTGGTCACGAAAGTCTCGCCCGATGAGGTCCGTCACAGTACCGCCGGGGTCTCTGAGCTTTTCGCACCGAACACCCGATACGACTACTCACGCGAGACCAACGCGATCGACAACTCAGCGGTCCAGGCTGGCGTCGGCTGGTTCGCCAGGACGTTCAGCGAGGCCCCGATCGCCGTCTATCGTGAAGAAGACACCGCCCTGGAGATACAACCAGGGCATCCGCTGACAGACCTGGTCCGGCATCCGAACGCTCATTACGCTGGCATCACGCTGATGAACACGACCGTTCAAGAGTTCATTCTGACGGGGAA
>JAAZYK010000205.1 GCA_014239685.1 Dehalococcoidia bacterium
GCTGATCGTCGCTACCGCCTGTAGTTCCAGTTCCGAAGACGGTGGTTACAACGAATCGGATCTCACTGCGGTACAAATCGCACTGGCGACGGCTCAGGCGAAACCACAGCCTTCTGCGTCAATTGGTGCCGGTGGCCTAACAGCAGCGGACGTGTTGCAAAGCGCGGTAGCGGCGTCGGCGACCCTGAAATCGTTCCGTTTCAAAACAGAAACGGTCGTCACATCTGGAGATGGACCTCTCATATCCACAGTTAACGGCGAGTGGTCCCTGCCTGGCAGATACCGTGCGACGGTGGGCGATCTTGATGATCCGATAGAAGATTTCATTGTTGCCGATGGTCGGCTTATATACAGGGAGGGTGGCACCGATGAATGGCAACTGGAGACCGAGTTTGATCCCGGACTCGGGATAGGATCAGGCCAGATCATTCCGGCCATGGACGTATTTGAGTACTCGGACCCGCTCAACCCCGATGATGGCGAGGTCTACAGGATTACCGGCGCTGAGACGCTTGATTTCACTGGTATAGATACGACTATCGTCCAAACACACGAACTTGTTATCCGGATTTCCGATTTTCATATCGAGAGCGTAATTTCGTTTATCAACCCAAACCCAGAAATAGGTTTAGAGGGCACACGGCGAGTCTTCGTTGTGTACGACCGCAACATACCTGAGCAGATTGTCATCCCTGAAGTGGTGTCTGACCCTGCGGTCGGCGCGGAAGGCTGATTTTCGATGAGCAGATTAGCCTGATTAGTCGTAATTCGCCCCCAACCGTTGCCGTCGGACGGGTGGTGGTTCTACAATCAATCACTCACTAAGTTTTAAATCGGCCGTCGCGCGCGTCCCTCCTGTCTGGAGTTTCCAGCAAATTGGGACCACGACGGCCCGGCACACGTCTCCGGGAACTGTCCCCGGTCTGCACAGAGGTATAACCGTGATCGAAGCAAGAGCGCTGATCGACGCCACACCGCGCGACTCCATCCAGGAGTTCCAGACCGGCGATACCGTGCGGGTCAACGTGATGATTCGTGAAGGTGATCGTCAGCGTGTCCAGGCTTTCGAGGGCGTTGTACTCAAGGGCCGACACCGCAAGGGCGATACGCCCGCTCCTGGAGCCACCTTTACGGTCCGACGGGTTTCCTATGGGGTTGGTGTAGAGAGGACGTTCCTCGTCTGCTCCCCGCTCTTGGACTCGCTCGAGGTCACACGCCAGGGTAAAGTCCGCCGGGCCCGCGCCTACTACCTCCGTGGTCTCACCGGCCGCAGTGCCAGGATAAAAGAACGCCGCTAGGCCTCAGGTCAACTACTGTGACAGCGATCTGCTGTTACCGACGTAGCGTCGATTGACACTGTCTGCTCACACGTATACCTCCTTTTCGCGTACCCTCGCCAGATGGAAGCGCGCTCAAAAATAACACCGGGCTGTGATGTTCCCGGTTTTGCTCAGGTAGCCGTTGACGGCGCCGGTCTCCAGGCGCGGACATTTACCTACAGCGTTTCGGGAGAGATGCCGGTTCGGCCGGGCCATCTTGTGTGGGTGCCGTTTGGCCCACGGACGGTCCAGGGAATTGTGTTCGGCATGACCAATGCTCCCGAAATCGAAGAGCCCAGGGGCATTGAGCGCATCGCGTATGCGGATCCGCTGATTTCTGAGCGACAGATCAAAGTGGCGATCTGGATGTCTACCTACTATCGAGTCGGGCTGTTCATGGCGGCGTCCCAGATGCTCCCTCCCGGCTTTGCAAGTCGGCTTCGGACCTGGGTAAGCGTGGATGCTAAACGGGTCGCAGATATTGCCGCCGCTGATGATCTCGGATCGCGAGATGACCGTGCCCTGCGCATGGTTGAGGATGTAGGTGAGATGCGTAGGCCATCACTAGCGCGACGACTCGGAAGAGGCGGTGGTGTTGTTGTGGACAGGTTGATTCGACGAAAATTGCTCGTCACCAGGTCCGAGTGGGAGCATCAAAGACAGAAGCCAAGATACGTTCGTGTCCTTGCGCTCGGGATGGAAGCGGAAGTGGTGGAAAAAGCGGCGGATGAGATGGACAGTTCTTTCGGGACCCGCGGCATTGAGCGAGCGTCACTACTTCGACGAGTGATCGACTCACCTGGCATCGAGACTCAGGCCGATCTCGCGAGGGAGTTCGGACGCTCACGCGTTGATTGGGCCAAAAAGGCCGGATTCTTGCGAGTCGATGAGATTCAGGTGCAGCGAGACCCGCTGAGGGAGCATCAGTTCCAGACCACGATGCCGCTTGATCCAACGGCCGCTCAGGCGGGAGCGATCGGCGCTATCACATCTGCGCTGCGCGGTGCCCGAAAAAAGTCGGCCCCACCCCGTAAGTTCCTGCTCTACGGCGTTACCGGCAGCGGCAAGACCGAGGTGTATCTGCAACTCATCGAAAAAACCCTGCGCAACGGCCAACAAGCCCTTATTCTGGTCCCTGAAATTTCCCTGACACCCCAGACCCTGGGACGATTTGAGCAGCGCTTTGCTGTACCCATAATCACTTTACACTCTGGATTAACCGAGCATCAACGGTCAACAAACTGGATTGCTTGCTACAACGGTTCAGCAGCCATCATTATCGGAACCCGTTCCTCGGTTTTTG
>JAAZYK010000206.1 GCA_014239685.1 Dehalococcoidia bacterium
GAGATCGAACCCCTCCCGTCTGATCACCGTCTCTGGCAGATGGACAACGTCCTGATAACTCCGCATGTCGCCGTTTCTGATGCCGAAAACATCCCGGAACGCCGATTCGAGATCATTTTGGAGAATGTGAAACGAATGCTGGATGGGCGAGAATTCATCAACATCGTCGACAAGGACAAGTGGTACTAAGACCGGCTGGATGTCTTTCTGGAAGGTACGTTAAGTAGGGCTGTCGTTTCCTCAAAGCGTCCCGTCGCTAGGGAGATCCCGTCGAGAAAATCGGCATTACGGCACCCGCGCAGAGGACTTCGTATCACACGGTTTTACTGAGACGGGCATCCGAAGGGAATCATTACTGGATTCGTGGCCCATCGGGTAGCCGTATGTCTATGCGCGTCCCGGTTGCTAGACGGCTTCTTTTGAGGTCTCACGTCTGGGTTTCGTAAAGAAAGCCATCAACAACCCGAACGCTGAGAATATTGTGACCAGCACATAAGCCGCGCGCCAGCCCTGAACAAATGCGTCCCCGGCACCCGGTGTGTCTGCGATCTTGTCCAGTTCGATATCCGGGAATCCTTGAGAAACCATTACTCCCACAACGACGGCAGATGCTACCGCCTGGCCCGTTACGTTTCCGAAGTTTCGTGCGAGATTCGTGAGCGCGCCGACAACACCGAACCTGGCCGGCGGCACAGATCCCATGATCACACTGCTGTTAGGCACATTCCACAAACCCATGGCAAGGCCATTGCAAAACACGATGATCATCATGATCCACATGGGCGTTTCACCGTCTACAAACGCGAACGCTATAGCGGTTGCGATCAGTACGATGAATCCGAGAATCAAGAATGGCCGCTCGCTAAATTTGTCAGACAAACGCCCGCTGGATTGAGCCGCGATGCCCATACCGAGCGATGTAAGGAACAGGATCAGTCCGGCGGCGCCCTCGGTCAGTCCGCGGAAACTGATTAGGAAAATCGGCAAGAGAAACCGTGTCGCCGTCGTCCCCATAAAGCCCAGGACGCGTGTCGAGATTCCTAGGCTGAACATGAAGTTGCTGAACATTCGGAGTTCGAGCATCGGCGATTTTGAGTGCAGCTCCCACGTGACAAACCCCGCTAACAGGATCCCCACCCCGGCGATGCCGCCCAGAATGAGTGGTGATATCCAGCTCACGCCGAATGGGTTGTTGATGGTGATGACCAGCAGAGTGATGGCAGCTCCCGAAAGAAAGGCGCCGATCCAGTCAAATGGTGGTTTGTCACCGTCGCGACCCTGGCTCACTGTCTCTTCGTCCAGGATGAAATAACCAGCGACGAAGGCAATCGATATCGGCACTACCAAGATCAGGAACATTACTTCCCACGGGAACCACTGAAGGATCAGTCCTGCCACGATCGGTCCGAGGGTCCCGCCCACAGCGACCGCTGTGGTCTGACTGCCGATAGCCTTGCCTCGCTCATTGGCAGGAAACACGGAGATCACCATCGCCATGCCGACCGCCTGGCCCATTGAGTTGCCGACGGCCATGATGACGCGAGCCACGATCAGGATCCCGAATGTGGGGGACAACGCGGAGAAAACAGCGCCGCCTGCAAATAGGACAAGGCCGATCAGGTGAACTTTTTTCCGGCCGATGATGTCGGCGAATCTGCCCATCGGCATCATTAGGGCGCTGATGGTCAATGCCTGAGCGATCACAACCCAAGTGACGGCCCGGAGTGTTATCCCGTAGTCCTCAGCAATGGCTGAAAGGGCCACAAACGTCATCTGCATGCTCATCACCATCGTCGTGAACGCGATGGCAATGGCCCAGAACGCCTTCCATTTGTAGGCCGGGTCGGGCTGGGGGCGGTTAGTTAACGAGGGTTCATCGCCGGATTGAGCTGTGCTCATTCCCGGATGGTGATGTCGGCGACTGGGTTAGTTTCGGGCACACAAACGATAGTACTTGAGAAATCGGAGAATATCCGGCCATTCGGGAACGTAAGCTTCGCCTTTTCATCTCCGGGCCGTTACGACTCCAAAGACTCATGCCTCGATCTAGTTAATAGGGCCAGCAACAGCCCCATCGCGGAGAATACGGTCACGAGAATGTAGGCCGCTCGCCAGCCATCTACAAAGGCATCTCCCGCACCCGCAGTGTCGGATATCTGATCAAGTGCGATGTCAAATCCCTGGGAGACCATCACTCCTACGACTACCGCTGAGGCCACCGCCTGGCCGACCACGTTTCCGACATTTCGCGAAAGGTTTTGTAAAGCACCGACAACTCCAAACCTCGAAGGTGGAACCGATCCCATGATCATGCTGCTGTTTGGCACACTCCAAAGCCCCATGGCCAGGCCGTTAATGAATACGACCAGCATCACCACCCAAATCGGTGTGGATCCATCCATAAAAGCGAAAGCGAAAGCGGTGGCGGCCAAAATTACGAACCCGAAAATCATAAACGGACGCTCGCCAAACCTGTCGGCCAGGCGACCACTGCTCTGCGCAGCGACGCCCATTCCTAGTGCGCTAAGAAACAGTACCAACCCCGCGACGCCCT
>JAAZYK010000207.1 GCA_014239685.1 Dehalococcoidia bacterium
CAGCCTTCAAGCGGACGGCGTTCATGAGGGGCGTCACCGCTCTGGCAGAGGTCGATCCCGCGCGAGCCGCGCTATGGATCGATGAGCACATGGGTCAGCCCTATGCCGTGCGGGCCCCCAACGCGTTGGCCCGGCGCTGGGCGGAGGAGGACCCCGCGGCGGCCAGGTTTAGGGCGCGCAGCATGCTCCGATTCATGGGGCCGTACTCGGGCATCATCTCAATCGGCCGCATCGCGAGGTCGACGACGCTTTCGATGTGGGCGGTTTCTTCGTCTGTGAAGTCCGCTATTTCTTTAATCTCGTTGTAGGCGCTGATATACGGTTCGGGCTCGAACATCCAGCCGAGGGTGGGGAAGTCCGCGTTCTGGATGGTAATGTTTTGCGCTTCCTGATAGGTCTTGAGGGTGTGGTACACGTCATACACGTCGAGTAGGTAGCGCTTGGTCCGGTCCAGATAGCGCACGTTCTCCGTCTGCTGATAACGTCTGGCCTCGGCGGGGGCGACGGTCCCGACAAACTGGAAGGTGTTTTGTAGTCTACCTCGGTCGCGCAGTGCTGCTTTGCCCTCTTCAATCGCCCGGTGCCGGAGCGCGTCGTAGTCCTGCCAAATTAGATCTGCGATCTCGTAAGCATGGTCCAGATAGATCTGCCGCTTCATTCGCATTCCTCTAAATTTATAAAGATCACCGTCGTGTGGGATCGGTCGATAGGGGAATCAACGCGCATCGTAGGGCCGTACCAGACCTAGCACCTCGCGGTTGAGCTCTAGTCCGAATCCCGGTGTATCGGGCAGGGTGATATAACCCCCTTCAGGCAGCGGCTCGTTGGTGAACACGGACCCGAAATTCGGCTCGATCGTATCTCCCTGTTCGCTCATCATCATAAACTCGGCGAGGTTGATCGACTCGAAGGCCATGGCCATGTAGTAGCCGTAGACGCCGCAGCCGTGCGGGACCACGTCCACGCCTTGCGCGCTCGCTTGTGCGACGACCCGAGAAAATTCAGTCGGTCCGCCCATCCACATCACGTCCGGTTGGAGCAAACCGACGCCGGCTTCAATTAATTGCTGATAGCCGTAGCGCGTATACTCGTGCTCGCCCGTGGCGAAGTAGGTCGTCGTGCCCAATCCTTCGAAGCGGTCGGCCAGCTTGGCATGAGATGCGTAGTCGTCTGGCATGAACGGCTCTTCGATCCACTTCAAGTTAAAGGGCATCAATACCCGGGCCAGCTCGGCTGCATACTGCAGGTCGAGCGCCATATAACAGTCGAGCATCAGCGAGAAATCTGGGCCGACTTTTTCTCGCCAAGAGCCGATGAATGACACGTTCTTGCGCATACCCTCGGGACCATCGGCCGGACCGTAGGGTAGAGGGATCTTCGCGCCCGGAAATCCGAGTTCCTTGGCCAGGTCGGGTCGTGATGTGGTGGCGTAGACGGGAATGCGCTGTTTCGTCCGGCCGCCCATCAGGTTGTAGACCGGCTCGCCGAGCGTATGGCCGTACAGATCCCAGAGGGCGATGTCTACTGCGGAGATTGCGTGCACGCCCAGTCCCTTCCGGCCGTAGTGAATGGACGCCCGCCACATCTGCTCCCATATGACCGATCGGTCGGTGACGTTGCGTCCCTCGACGAACATCGACAGATGGCGTTCGATGACATACGCCGCGGCCTCTCCGCCGGTACTCGCACCGATCCCGATGCGACCCTGCTCGTCTTCGATCTCGACGATTACCGTCGGCACGCGTGCCACGCCCCAGGAGGCGCGCGAACCCGAGTACTCGGGATACCGTGACATGGGATTGGTGATCGGCGGATGCGTCGTCACGTGGTCCCACCCACCGTCCTCATCGGTCAGTCCGAGGATCCAGTGCGTGTCCGATGTGTCGTGCACATCGCTCGCGCCGTAGTCTTCGCTGCGCGAGACATAGGCTCTGACTTCTTTGATCTTCGCATGGCGTGGGTTGGCAATTACATCTTCGTTCGGGGCTATATATAGAGACATGATCGTTTATACTCCTCTCTAATGATGAGTAGTCGTCCCTGTTGTAAGTTTTGACCCGGTCTGCCGTCAGACAGTTAAGGCTGGAGCTTGTGCTGGGATAAAAGGTGGAGTCTTTTTCTATTTTCTTCCTTTATAAATTACTTCACGCGACTAACTGTCTTCAGGCGAGAGATTCTCGCTGTCGCCAGTCAACCAGTCCAAGGTTCGCTCGTCGGTTTTAGCTAACAGGCTGGGCCGCTCTTTAGGCTGACGATTCCAATTCTGGCATCCGTGAAAAAGAATCTTCTGATTGTAGAGAATAGATTCGATGAATTCTTCTGATCACTCACCATCGCCCCAATAGGGGAAATGACTCGGGCGATAGCCATTGATAATGACCACACGTTCTCGTTCGCTGTGTATCTGTCCGGTAGCATGGATCAATGGTTCGGCAAAAAGTAAGGTGAAACCGGCTGGTGCAATGTCCATCTTGTGGCTGCGGTGGCCGGCTTCGTCTTATCGCGGTAGCTGAGCGATGTACATACGTGAA
>JAAZYK010000208.1 GCA_014239685.1 Dehalococcoidia bacterium
GGTTCCCTGTGCCTTGCTGTCGCGAACGCGTTGCCACGCTATTTCTCGTCGTTCTCAGGCTTTTTGGAATCCGGCATAAGACCGCTGAGGTCTGGTCGCGGGGGCAGCCGGGTAGACGGGTGAAAGTTGGTCCACGCGAACCAGAACGACAGTCCGGCTACCACCGGTTCGAGCTGCTCGCCTTTGAGCTCGCCCTCGACACACATACCGTTTGTGGCATGCCAACGGCTTTCGGTCTCGATGTCATAAATCATCATCGGCTCATACTCGAGATCCTCCTCATCGACGACGTCGTTTATCTCGTCCCCAAGTACGTCGTTTGACTCGTCTTCATCATCCTCCCATTCTTCTGCTTCAAACGTCAGTGTCTGCCCGTTTGAGATCTGTGCGTGGAACGCCACCACAGAAGAGCTGCCCTGCTCGTACGAGACCACCAGGGGCGTCCCTCCGACGGTCTCATTAACGACCGGTTCGATTTGGAGCCATGACATCGGAAATGCGCAAGCATCGCCCTCGAGATCCACTCCGGCGACTATTTCTTTCGCTGGCCAGCGTGCATCACGATGCGGCGCCCGGTGCATTCCGGCACGCCCACCAGCGTAGTAGTTGTCGAACAGATCTTGCGTTGGGGCGACACTATCTCTAATCACATCGGATTCAGGGTAAGCATTGAGCCACGCCCCAAGCGTCGTGTTGAGCGACGGGATCTCGGGCAGTCGGGTTCCGGCCTCAGGGCCTTCCAGTGGAGCACCGTGGTACTGGATCCAGCGCACTCCGGACCTAACGTCATACATAACGGGCGAGTTAATAAGAACTCGCCCGGTAAACCCAAACTGCGGCACAAAATGCATCTCGGAATCGGACGAAACCAGAAATACCCGTGCGGTGTAGCAAAAGGGCGACCAGGTAACAGCCATTGGCGCGTCGCCAACGAGGTCGTGGACCACCTCTCTGTAGCTGAGGGCCGCGAGCGGGTAGGCTCGAGCCTGGCCCTCATGAACGATCCCGATCACGCGCGTCAACTGTGTGTAGTACTCAAGCGCCTCGTCACCCGTCATCGTCTCGGGGTTATGTAGAGGCTGCACACGATCGATCTTTAGAACCGGTCGGACCTTCTGGCGGACTTCCACCCGTTTGCCGTCTCGGTCGACAAATACAGACAGGTGATCTGCATAGAAACCTCGGCGCGCCAGAATCAAAGTCACGACCAAAGCGATGTACGTCGACATACCGGCGCCGCCTAGTGTCACGTTCTCGAAGCCGCCAGAGATCAGGGTCAAAAGCGCCATCGCGATGAAAATACCGCCGATTATCGCTCGTCTACGTGGGTCCAGATTGTGGTCCCAGAACTGGCGGATCGAATTCAGTCGACTGCCGGTCGTTTCACCTTGGGCCAACGGGACCTCCGGACTGTGAGTAATCGCCGACCGAGGTTCACCGTGTTTGTACTGTCCGGGTCGGCGCGAATACGGGGGGCGAGTTTAGCAAACGAGCCAACTGGGAGAGTCCCAATTGGTCCCGGATATCGAGAACCAGATCAAGGGATCTCCCTTGCTATACTTCCGTCCTTCGCGAATTGAGGAGATATCCTTCCCGTCATTTGGATATTTGCACAGTAGGCAGGACTGCTGTGTTCCTCTCACTGGTACGCTCGGGAACTGTGTTCCGGCTCATCGCCTGATTTATTCAAGGTCAAATCTCGGCCTTGTGAGTCAGTCCAAGTCATGAAAATAAGTATTGGAGCAAATGTGAGCAAACCCACCGCCCATGTCTCGGACAAACTGCTCGCACAGATATTCGAGGTGTCGAACGCAACGGTCCTATCGGCACTCCGACAGCGCGGCTATCGCAAGGTGTATATGGAGGGTGTAAAGCCGCTAGCAACGGGCCGCCGACTTTGCGCCCGTGCGATTACGTTGCGCAGCCTCCCGGTGCGGCCGGACCTTGCCGAACGAATAGCCACGGGAGAGCACGGCGACGGCTTCAACAACACGCCTCGCTGGGAGGCGGTCGACAGCGTCGGGCCGGGGTACACACTTGTAATCGACGCCATGCGCCGCTCGAATGTATCGACGGGCGGTGATGTCGTCTTCTCACGAATATTGACCCGAAAGGGCGATGGAATCGTGACGGACGGAGCAATCCGCGACGGCGCAGCAGTAGCCGAATACGGCTTCCCAGTTTACTCCGGGGGGTCGACCTCGATCGTTGGCGAGGACCATATCCTGCCCTACTCGGTGAACGAACCGATCCAGTGCGGCGGCGTACTCGTGTGGCCGGGCGACATCATTATGGGCGACGACGATGGCGTAGTCGTTCTGCCATCGCAGCTGGCGGAGGAGATCCTACCGTGGGCGATCGAGCACGATGAGATGGAACAGGCCGTGTTGGAGCACTCGATACGCACGGGGGAGTCTCCGGCTCCGTACTACCCGTTCAACGAAGAAACCAAGAAATTGTGGGAGAAGTGGAAAGCGGATCGAACGTAATGCCGGAAGATACGGGCGTGAGATGTGACGATCGAGGT
>JAAZYK010000209.1 GCA_014239685.1 Dehalococcoidia bacterium
ACTTTCCACCACAGAGGTTGTGATCACCTAAAGCTGGCGGAGTTCCCTAAGACGCAGCCGGCGTGGCTTTCCTTCTACCTCATCACGCCTCCGTGCCGCACATGTTTCATCTCGACAGACTTCAACGACTGGCTTCACCAGTTAAGGCTCTTCCACCAGGACTGCGCCCCGAACATGCCTATCACCCCGGAGATTGAGATGGTCCAGCCGAAGCGCGCTACAGGTCGCCCCCGATCTCTGTCGAGAGAGGACATGGAGAGAGTTTTGAGCCTGTCTAAGGCAGGTCTAGGGAGTCGAACCCGCACGGGCGTTATGCCCAACGGTGTTTGAGTTCGCCCCGGCTGTCCATCACCCATAACCGCCACATCACGTACAGTGGCCCACGCAACCAGGCCCCAATTCTCAGGAGTATCTAAACGTGGCAAATCGACTCGACGGCAAAGTAGCCGTAATCACCGGCGGAAACAGCGGCATCGGCGAAGGCACTGCTCACCTGTTCGCTGAAGAAGGTGCCAAGGTCGTCATCATGGCCCGTCGTGAAGAACAGGGCCGCACCGTGGAGGCCGCAATAAAAGCCAAAGGCGGAGAAGCGACATTCATCGCCTGCGACGTTGGGGATGAAGCCTCAGTCAACTCGGCTGTACAAAAAGCCGCAGACATCTACGGCGCAATCCACGTTCTGTTCAACAACGCAGGCGGCGGCGGCCCGAGCCACTTCCCGAACGAGCCAAGCGAAGAGTTCAGCCGAGTCATCAACACGAATCTGAACGGAACCCTATACGTCACCCAGGCGGCGTGGTCGCACATGGTCAAAGCCGGTGGCGGAGCAGTGATCAACATGTCCTCAGTAGCCGCCGCACGCGGCACCAGCCCCTACTTCCACGAAAAGTTCGGCTCGACATCGTCGTCCTACTGGGCCGCAAAAGCCGGGGTCGATGCTATGACCCGCTACATGGCAGGAATCGGCGGTCCGGACAAAATCCGAGTCAACGGCGTGCGCCCCGGCCAGATCATGACGCCCGGTGCTACCCGTGGAACCATCACCGATGCGGACGGCGGACATCACGCGTTCGAGGGCATGTTCGAGATGATGCAGATGATCGAAGGCCCCGGATATCCGATAGACGTGGCCAATCTCGTCCTGTTCCTCGCTACAGACGAGTCACGATTCATCACCAGCCAGATCATCAACATCGACGGCGGCACACCGGTCAAGATTTGATCTTCGCCTGACCAAATAGATCGAATAAGGGCGCTTACATATCGGACGCGCTAGATACAGATTTCACAGTGAGCTACCTTTACCCGATCAACTCCCGAATAGCAGCATCCATGAACGTCTTGGTATCTGCGTCTGCCAAGGGAGCAGCATGGCCCCAGATACTGGGGATTTCTTTGAACTCAGCGTTGTTCATCCCGTCTACTTCGTCTTTGCTGTCATCAGACCAGAAATATTGATCGGTCGATGAGGGCATAATCAGGGCCTTCGCAGTAATGCCGTTCAGTGCCGCTGCTAGATCGCCGTTATAAAGAGAATTGTCACTTATATCCGCGTTTTGCCATGCACGGGTTCGCACGAGGAGGTCGTTGGGATCCTGGGGAATGAAGCGATTGGCCATGGAACTGGCCATTTCTTTGTGCGAGCGCAGTCCCAAATGCTCGTGACCGTTTTGTCTGAAAAACTCCTGTGAAAATACCCAGGGTGCGTAAATAGCACAGAAGGCCTTCATCCCGGCTTCCGGGTATTGCGTGTATCTACCATGGTCGAAAACTGAATCAGCTTCCAGGGCCGCGGCAAGGCTCTCGAGAAATAGCCAATTATGGTTTGAACATTTGGCAGCGCTGCATACCGGAACAACGTTCTCAACCATGCCCGGATACATTGCGGCCCGGGAGATTTGCTCACCATCAAACCAAGCGGCAGGTACCAGTCGTTGCCCGCTCGTGTAATCTGGAAAATCTATCCGCGATTGTTAATAAAGCTGCTCGGCGATAGATTTGGTCTCGAACTGTTAATTGAAGCCCGTCGACCCGACGCCTCTTGACCCTCACCCTGGCCACCGAACGCAACGTTACATTCGTGTAGCCTTCCGATTTTCGCTTTCATCCTTTGAAATTAGTAAGAGTTCACAGGCCCTAGATTGTCGATACAAACCAACTCGATTCCCACGTCAGGCGTGCCCCTTCTCAGGGGGAGGCTCGCGCTCGTAATTGAGGCGACGTGGCTTGCCGGACTCATCCTCGTGCCGCTGGTGTTTCGTGGCCGAGAGTGGGTGGCGATCTACTCCCAGCCGAAGTATTTCCTTGTCCATCTATCCGCTCTCGTGATTATCGTTGCCTGGACTGCGGAATGGGCACTGGGCCATTCAGAGAATTGGTCGATGGGTCGCATGTTCGACGGGGCCGGGGGCGTTGGATCGGGTCATGATGGGCCGGGCTCCAAGTGGATGGTCTGGGGTTCGTGGCAGATGGACAGGTTCGAAGAATAGTCT
>JAAZYK010000020.1 GCA_014239685.1 Dehalococcoidia bacterium
TTATCGAGAACGCTCTACAGGGCGGCGCGCATCGTGTCAGACATGGGAGCTCCTCGTATATATGTGATAGATCGAAGGTGTACCTAGTTGCTTCGGGCCTTCTTCGCTGCGGCAAGTACATCGGGCGAAACCCGTACCGTCATCGTGAGGGCAAGAAATGAAAGGGTCTTGCCATGGCCATCCAGGTTCAGGCTGTTATTGACGCCACCCTGTAGAGCGTTCTCGATAACGAAGTTGAAGGCACATAGTTTCGGCAGTTCGTACCGGCGCGCTTCCGTGGCGCCTCGATGCCGAAACATTTCGAACATTCTCGACTCTGTTACCTGTTCAGCGATCGGCGCATAGCCTGTCTGGTCGTAAGGAATAACACTGAGCAATAAACGGTCGCCTTTGTCACCTGTACGGCCGTGCGCAATTTCGTGAAGAGGAACCTCGATCAGCGACTTAGACATCATCTTCCGTCACCATCGATACTCTGGGCATAACGTCCTTGCGCGATACAAGGACCGAGCCGGTCTTAACACGCTCGGTAATACCCCGACGTACTCCTCCACCGCCCGCAGGGCCGTTGCAATACAACGCTTGAACTTCACGCGCCACCGTCCAGGCAGTCGCCTCGTCGTTGGCGTTCGCGGCAGCACGCACCCGAACTTCCAGAGGTTCGCCGTCATAGGCCCTGGTCAGTTCGCCGGAATCGCCGTCGTGGATGCTGACCGTTCCGATCAAATCTGTCCGAAGATCGCAATCAAGATGCAGTAGATCAACTCGCTGTCGCAAAATCTCGGCAGCCAGCCTGGCGCGGGCCAGCGCGTTTGGCCCCGCATAGGAGATCTCTCCTTCGCCAAGCCATCCGCCATCAACACTCACCGTGACCTTCAAAGTGTCTGGTGCCGGTTTGCCCTTGACTCCGCTTACACGAACACGGTCAGGCCCAACCTGCTGCAATTCGACTTCGGAAATATCCAGAATCACATCCGGGGTGAGGTAGTTAGACGGGTCATCGAGTTCATAGAGAATTTGCTCTTTAACGGTTTGTTCGTTCACAACGCCACCCGTGCCATCGGGCTTTGTTATTACAAAGCTACCGTCCGCTTCGACTTCCGCTATTGGAAAACCGAGATCGGCAAGATCCGAAACGTCTTTGAATCCCGGGTCGGCAAAATATCCTCCGGTGACCTGGGCACCGCACTCCAGTAAGTGACCGACAAGCACGCCTGCGGCCATTTTGTCCCAATCTTCAGCCTTCCACCCGAAATGCTGCATTAAAGGTCCGAGCGCGAGGGCCGAATCGGTAACACGTCCCGTGACGACGATATGTGGTTCGAGATCAAGAGCATCGGCGATCGGCTCGGCACCAAGATAGGCGTTAGCCGCCAGGATCTCTGTGTTCGAAAGATCAACCGGCTCCTCATCACCCCACTGTTCTGTACCCACGTCTCGGATGACATCCCGGAGATCGTCACCTTCGACGACGGCGACTCTTAAACCCTTGACGCCCAGTTCTTTAGCCAATTCATGAAGGCGCCTGGCCGCACCCATCGGATTTGCTGCACCAAAGTTCCCGATAACGGGAACTCCGTTCTCCACACAGCGTCTCAATACCGGGCTGACGAATCCGGCCAGGTCGGGTGTGTAGCCTTTGAGAGGATTCTTCCGAAGTTCGCGGTGCGCAAGTGCGAGGGTACGTTCCGCCAGGTTTTCATAAAAAAGCGCTGCAGGCTTCCCCGAGTCAATCAATGCGTTGGCGACGGGAATCCCGACATCCAGGCGATCGTCGGCAAACGCGGCGGCGCCACCGATATGCATATTTTCTATTGCCATGGAATTTCCTTTGTTCCCACCGTCCGGGTTACGGCGACCCGGAATCAAAACACATCAATATCAGAAGAGGAAGGCAAATCCAAGATTCGCGTGATTCATGTCGGATCAAGAGAGAGATTCACATGCTATTCCGTCTTCGTCTCCATCAAGCCGATGTGGGTCTTGTGCTGGTCCACCTGATGCTTCATAGAATTTCTGCGCCTCGGTTTGAGTAATAAAATCACGACAATCGCGGTCAGGTCCGGCCGGGTCGAATTCCTGAGAACCGCCGTCAGTAGCTGCTACCCATAAGCACCCAACTCGACTCTCCCGCGCACTCTGTTCCAACCCGATCAGCACGTCTCTGTGCTGCCCATCCTGCGTCCACGCACGAGCATAGCCAGCTGTAACTAACTGTACGTCGATGCTATTTCCGGACGCGTCGTAGACGTAAGCGAGACGTCGGTCAAAGCTGTCTGTAAGCCTTGGTCCGTCCTCAAGCCTCACCTGACCGCCTGCAAGCCTCTCCGTGGCTGCTGTCGCATCTGAGAAGCACGCATCACCGCGTTCGGGAGTGTCAACGCCGTAGAAGCGGACACGTCCGACGTCTGTGTCGATGGTGTCGCCATCGATAACCCGGTTCACGTCCACGAGCGGGCAATCCGCACAGTTAATTACGGTCCGTGGCACTTCTGGCCCGATCGTGGGTTTTGACGACGTTGCGGAACTGTTGCCGCTGTAACAGGCTACGGCGAGTAGAACGGCGAACACAGTTGTGGCGATAGTGACGCGCATGTGCCACATGGTAGACCCGGCGAGGGCCTACTTCTTGAGAATCGCTAGCGTGTTCCATAGATAAAGACTGGTGTACATTCACGGTCACAACGGAATGTATACAACTGAAATTAGTGTCCAGCCGTAATCAGCAACCTCGGAGGTCATAGATGAAGCATGGCAGCTACCAGGAATCGTGTTCGGTATGCAAGACAAATGCCGAGGGAGTGCCAGGTCAAGGAGGAGTGATCTGGGAAGACGATTTGTGGTTCGTACGACATGCGCCTTCGCCATCCGGATTGGCTGGCTGGACGATGCTCAACGCCCAGCGGCATGTACAGGGTCCGGCGCATTTCAATGATGATGAAGCCGCTGCTTTCGGACCGGTGCTGCGTCACGTGACACGGACATTGGAGCAGGTCACCGGTGCCCCACGTATTTATGTGGTCGCCTTTGGCGAAAGCAACCCCCACATGCACTCGCACCTGATACCGAGATATTCGGACTTGCCGTCCGAACACACCGCCTTTGGTGTCGCTGATCTCATGCGCGGAGTCGCCGGAGGGGATCTGGCAGGAGTCCCAGAAGAGGATGCACTGGCGATGGCCGCAAAGATCCGTGATGCCCTAAAGGCCAGCCCGCCACCGGCATGATCTCCTTTGTGTCCCTCCAGCCTCTTCCGCTCTATCCGTGTGCCTGAACGGCACTGATGTGGATGCCCAGGACTTCGTGAACTCCCCCCGTAATGTCCCCGTATGACGGGCTTAAATAGGGCGGGTATTTGTGACGCCCGGATCAATCGCAACCTACGAGCGTATCTCGGTGCAACGGCGGCAGATGTTTACCCACTGAAGACCCAAATCAACCTACACTCTTAGTGCAACTTTCTGGAAGATTTTCTCCGCACCCCGCCGGCCTCCGGTCGGCGGCTACGGTCGATTCAGTTGACTAGCCTGTTAAGAACCCATGAGGAGTGACTTATAGCCACCTCGACGCCCCGGCCAGCGACGTCCGATTACGCAGATTTGAAACGGATACTGGCTGGAGCCGGTTTACGTGCGGCTCAGCCCCGGTTTTATATCCTCATGGCGGCGTTTAATCTCATCGCCGTCACGGCAATCGTTGCCCTTGCCCTGTGGTCGCCACATCCGGCTGTCTTGGTGCTCAGTGCGGTTCTATTCGGGTTCATGACCACGCAAAACGGCATGCTGGGCCATGATGTCGCGCACCGGCAGGTGTTCCGCAAAGGCAAATCTGTCTCGGTGGCTGGATGGATCCTGGGCAATGTGCTTATGGGTAACAGTTACTCGTGGTGGACCCGGAAGCACAACATCCACCACGCCAACCCCAACCACATCACAGAAGATCCTGACGCCAGCTACCCGATGCTTGCGATATTCCCGGAGCAGAAGGCGAGGCGGAGTTGGTATGTAATGCCGGTCATCGCCATACAGGCATACATCTATCCAGTTCTCGTGATGTTCATCTTCATCACAATGCGTTCAGCGAGCATCGCCGTGCTCTTCGCCAAGGACACTCCGTCGCGCATACGTCAGGCACTGGGCATGGGATTGCACTGGACTCTATTCGCCCTGCTTCTCACACAACTTGGTGGATGGCCTGAGGCGTTAATTTTCCTCGCCATTAGCCAACTCGCTTTCAGCCTTTACATGGGCTCCGTCTTCGCACCCAACCACAAGGGAATGAAGATGATGGACGAGGACGAAGAACTGGACTTCTTACGGACCCAGGTCCTCACGGCCAGAAATGTACGTGGTAACTGGTTTATCGATTACTGGTACGGCGGATTGAACTACCAGATTGAGCACCATCTGTTTCCGACGATGCCCCGAAACAGGCTGGGCGATGCAAAACCCCTGGTCGAACGATTCTGTGCGGAGCGAGGGATCGCCTACCACGAGACGTCGATAGGAGGATCATACAAAGAGATCTTCCAACACCTCAGGCGTTCAAGCGCGGGGGAGACCGCAGAGTAGGGACCTGGCGAGCGTTATCTGGCCCCGCCCGTTTCCGCCAGGACGGAAACGGTTGATCCTTCCAGAATATTGGCCCGGGAACGGATCGCCCGACCATTAATTGATTCCGGCAGCGGTCCAGTTTGCCGGGTGTTCCCGCTGCTAGTTATTTTTCTATCGGAAAACCGACGATGGAGCCCCACTCGGTCCAAGATCCGTCGTAGATACGCATGTGATTCCATCCGAGGACATGGGTAGCGGCAACCCACGCCAATGTGGCGCGATGACTAAGCCGGCAATAGCCCACGACTTCCGAGACCTGATCGGGTCCAGCGCCGGCGCCAGTGAATTTCTTCCGTAGTTCGTCCTGCGAGAGAAATGTGTCGTCTTCGTTCAGTAGCTCCTGAAAGAACAGGTGGACAGCGCCGGGGATCCGTCCCGTGCGTTCCGCTCCGTGGTCGAACCCCGGTGACGGCATCACGCGTTCACCGGAATACTCCTCAGGTGAGCGGACATCGAGCATAAGTCGATTGTCGTTCTCCAAATTGTTCAGTACGTCATCGCGACCAACGCGCGAGGAAGCGTCCGCCGTCGGAGGCGCATAGGGCACAGCGTCAGATACGGGGACCACCTGGCTAAGGGGCCGCCCCTCGGCGAGCCATTTGGTACGGCTGCCGTCGAGCAATCTCAGGTCCTTGTGCCCGGCCATAGTCAACGCCCAAAACACATATGTACCGTATTGAACCTTGTCCGAATATATGACCAGCGTTGTATCTGGAGCGACACCGATGGCCCCCAACCTGTCGGCCATCTCTGCGGGCGTGACGAACGCTCGGTCACTTTCATGCCAGCTCAGATCTTTCCAGAAGAGCCGGGTCGCACCTGGGACGTGTCCAGAGCGATAGGCATCGTCCGTATCCGTCGCCCCGATTTCGAGGATCCGGACCGATGGGTCATCTAGATGTTGCTCGAGCCAATCGGTCGTGACGAGAATGTCTGACATGTTTTTGGCTGGTCTCCCAATATGTATGGATCGCGGAGCTCGATAATTCGGCAGCTATTGTAGGCGTATGAGGCCACACGCTCTCGGTGCTGCATGCACGCGAGCACGTTGTCGACTGGCTGTCATTGCAAGCGTGATCGGGAAGCCTTTAGTGAGGAGAGCCCATAACTACGATCCCGATCACGTTGAAAAAGGCCTACCGGAAACTCAACAGCTCACGAACCTCAACCGACTAATTAGCCCCAGACGCTGCTGATTCAAACTCTTCAATCACCTCGAGAACCCCTCGCCCAAAGCGATCACGTTTGGCCGCACCGACCCCGAACACCGTAAATAACTCATCCATGTTTGTCGGCCTTGCCGATGCGAGTGCGGCGAGCGTTCGATCCGAGAACACGACAAACGCTGGAATTCCTTCTTCCGCGGCACGGGTCTTACGCCACTCACGGAGTACATCAAACAGGGGCATATCGTCGTGACCTGGACGGCGTGATTGAGTGACCGTCGTTTTGCGAACGGCAGTAACGACTGACCGCGGGGTTGCATCCGGGTTAGCTGCTTCCCACTTTTGCACCTCATCCAACAACTGCTTACCCCATCGTCGGGCGCGGACTGGACCGATGCCCCAGACCTCCAGGAGTTCTGTTTCATTTCGAGGCCGGACGTCCGCCAGAGCGCGCGCTGTGCGGTCTTCGAACACATCAACGGGGTCCATACGACTATGTTGAGCGATCTCCGACCGTACTTGAATGATCCGCCCGACAAGGCCAGACGCATCCGACCCGGCCGGGTTCTGGCAGTTGTCGCAGCTGCCGCAAGATTCGACAGAGTTCTCGCCGAAATATTCAAGAATGTAAGATCGCCGGCATCCCAACGTCTGGGCGTACCCGAGCATCCGTTCAAGCATCTCAATCTCGTGCTCTCTGTGACGATCAACCACCATCGAATTGATACGGGCCTCGGGATTGTTGTCCATCAGGGTATCGGCCGAGTCATCGAGTAGACCAGACTCCTGAAAAGCGCGTATCGCCATCACCTTTCCGTCAAAATTCCCGAATCCGGATTCGGGGACACGTGAATCGTCCCCCGCCATCTCGCACAGACGGCGCCAGGCGATACGCAGTTCTGAGGCAGGAGGATGATCCCGGTCGATAAATCGCCTCGGTCCGGAGGCCGAATACGGCGTGTAGATCAGGACGCATTCAGCCGGATCACCATCACGTCCAGCCCGCCCCGATTCCTGGTAATACGCCTCAAGTCGGGCGGGCATGTCGTAATGCACGATAAATCGAACGTCCGGTTTATCGACTCCCAGTCCAAAAGCGTTGGTCGCGACCATCACGTCGATCTGGTCCGTCATAAACCGTCGCTGAACATCGGACCGGGTTTTCGCCGCCATGCCTGCGTGATAGTGCGCCGCTTCCAACCCCGCTCCCGAGAGCAACTCGGCCAGTTCCTCCGTTCGTTTACGCGAACCCACGTAAACGATTCCACTCTTTCCACGTCTTTTCATGGCGTAGTCGAGTAAAAAGTCCTGCTTTTCACTGTTCCCGCCTCCAAAATTCACCATGAAGTTCAAATTGGGGCGGTCCACCGAGTGCACCACGCGAATGGCATCGTCCAGCCCGAGGCGCCGTGCGATATCGTCACGAGCCTGACCCGTGGCCGTTGCCGTGAGTGCGATAGTTCGGGGAGACCCTAGTTGTTTTCGGACGGAATCGAGTCTCAGGTAGTCGGGCCGGAACGTGTGACCCCACTCTGAAACACAGTGCGCTTCATCTATGGCAAGGAGATTGATCCCCGCTTTGGCTAATCCCGTAACGAACTTCTGGTTCGCCAAAGACTCCGGAGAGGTGTATAGCAGATCGAGATCGCCATCTCGAAAATCCGTGTAGGTGTCGCGTTTTTGGACATTGGTCAGGTTTGAGTTGATGAAAGCAGCACGGATGCCATTAGCGACAAGACTTTCGACTTGATCCTGCATGAGCGCTATATGCGGCGAGACCACCAGCACGCGTCCAGACACGAGCGCGGGTAGGACGTAGGCCATGCTTTTGCCACTTCCAGTAGGAAGCACAGCGAGAACATCCGAAGAGTCCAGTCCGCGCAGGGCCTCTGATTGGCCCGGGCGTAATCCGGGATAGCCGAATTTCTCGGCGAGCAGGGCAACGTAGGTTGCGTGATCCACTGGAAGGCCGGCGCCCGCGTTGGAAGCGCTATCGAGAGTTTCGGTAATCAGAGTCAGGTCCAACCAATACTTGTATTAGGTGATGAATACTGTCGGATGATAGCGACCACCTCGACCAAACTCCGGGGGAATGTCACAACCGCAATTAACTGGGGGATTAATCAGGCCGATACGCTCGTTCAAAAACCGAGACCGGGCCGATTATCGAATCCCGATCGGTCCAAACCGCTCTGTTCGAATACGCTCGGACGCTATTCCGGCATCGACGAGAGCATTTGCGGCCGTTTCCACGAATCCTTCTGGGCCACAGATAAAGGCCCTACCTATGGTTCCTAACCGGCCGGACACTTCGGAGATCATCTCAACATCCACTCGTCGGGCGAATCCATTCCACCCATCCGGTGTTTTTCTCGTAAAAGTGTGCTCCACCTCAAAACCGTTCCCGGCCGCAGATAGAGCGTCCAGTTCGTCGCTGTAGATTACGTTTCCAGGAGAACGTGAGCTGTAGAGCAGTAGTGTCGGAACGTGACATGCCGTGCTGTTCCGGTGACGGAGCATGGACATCAACGGAACTATTCCAGACCCGCCGCCGATCAAAAGAAGCGGACCACCCATGGATCCGTCCCAGGTAAATGGGCCTCCGATCGGGCCACGAACCTCAACCTGATCTCCTACTTCCACGATGTCGTTGAAGTAGGGCGAAACTTCCCCGCCTTCGATCGTTTCAACCGTGAGATCTACGACGTTGCGCGTCTCAGGCGACGTAGCAATCGAGTAACTTCGCTGGGCCTGATAGCCGTCAGGCGCAGTCAATCGAACGTCGTAGTGCATTCCCGGGCGGAACGGCTGCCATAGGGGCAAGAGCAACCGAAATGTTTTGACCCGATACGTCTCAACGGTGATCGATTCCACGGTCGCCACCTGCCATGTCAGATGGTCCGGTTGAGAGCCAGCTTGAGGTCGATCAGAATCTTGCATCGTCAAATGTCCGGGGCTGATTCGTTGAAAACGGCGAGTCCCGAACTCTGAGTGGGCCGCATCCTGAGCGAATATCCAGCAACAGGCTTCACCATCAACCTAACCATGTCTCCGGTCGAAGAATGGAAAGCCACACCGGTTAGTCGCCCCAGTAGCGCTGTTCTTTCCAGGGATCTCCGTACATGTGATAGCCGTTCGCCTCCCAGAAACCGGGGGCGTCCTCTGCCATGAATCGGATGCTCTCAACCCACTTGGCGGATTTCCAGAAATACAGGTGCGGCACGATCATACGGACAGGGCCACCGTGCTCCTGGGTGATCGGCTCGCCGCCGAATTCGTGGACGATGTACGCCTTCCCGCCACGCACATCCGCGACCGGCAGATTCGTCGTGTATCCGCCGAACGACCGGATCATCAAATAGTCCTCGGCGATTTTGTCTCCCAGTCCCGCCTGCTCGAAAAAGACGTCTAGATCGACACCTTTCCAGTCGCTGTCCAACATCGACCACTTTGTGACGCAGTGAATGTCGGTATGGATATCGGTCTGCGGCATAGCCATCAGGTCGTCCCATGTCCAGGACTTAAAGCCGCCTTCGCCGAGGTCGATCGTGAACTTCCAGTCTGATTGCGACACACGTTCCGTCGGCCCGTATGTGAGCACCGGGAATCCGGTCTCGTAGTACTGGCCATCGGGTATCTCCCGCGGCGGTTGAGGACGGCGGAATCCAGAGAATCCTCGACTGAGCACGGCGATGTTTCCTTCCAACTATTCTGGCCAACTCCCGGACATGAATCGGGGAGTTCCCGTGCTCCTGTTCACGGCAAAGCGGTATGCCGAAGAGAGCCAGGGAGGTCCGATTGTATCCCGACCTGCAAATTAGCGATCCTCTAGATCAAGTCCCGTCTGGGAAATCAACGCGCCTATACTCCGGCGCACGTTCAATTCATTGCATCAAAAGAGTTAATCACGCGAGGAGAATTCCGAATGAGACTTGAGGGCAAATCGGCCATCGTTACCGGGGCTGGAAACGGAATCGGACGGGCGATCGCCATGCTTTTCGCCCAAGAGGGTGCACGTGTCCTGGTGGCCGATATCGAAGATGACGCCGGAAGCACCGTGGTCGATGAGATCCATCAGTTGGGCGGTGAAGCTATTTTCAAGCACACCGATATCTCAGACGAGGCGTCAGCCGAATCTGCAGTTCAGGCTGCCGTGGCCGCCTTCGGCACAGTGGACATCCTGATAAACAACGCCGCCGTTTTCGTATTTGGCAAGGTCGAAGATGTGACGCGTGATGCCTGGGAACGCGTTTTGAGTGTCAACGTGATGGGGCCGGCCAATTGCGTGAAAGCGGTACTACCCGTGATGCGCGCCAATGGTGGGGGTGCGATCGTAAACCTGGCCTCTGTCAGCTCATTTATCGCCCAGCCGGAATTCATTCCGTACAACTCGTCAAAGGGCGCGGTCCTTCAGCTGACACGTTGTCTCGCTATGGATCTTGCGCCGGACAATATCCGGGTCAATGCCGTGTGCCCGGGAACGATATACACGCGGGCCACTTCGATACATATTGATTCGCTTGGTCTCGATCATGAAGATGCACTGGTTGCGTTTGGGCAGGGCGCACCAATGAAACGCGTAGGACAGCCACGAGAGGTTGCCAATGGCGTGCTATTTCTGGCGTCCGATGATGCATCGTTCATCACAGGGGAACATCTCGTGATCGACGGCGGAGCGACGATTGGTTGATCGCACAGAACCATCCGCACGATCTGCGGACGAGTCAATTGTCCCTACAGACGCGGCCTCCGACGCCCTCTAATGGATAGCTAATGTCTGCCTCCACATGGCGTCCAAGGTCTTGAGCGTTCGGAAGCGCTCAGCCAGATGGATTTGAGGTAACCATGGTCTGGTCCATACAATGCGGCGTCACAGCAGACAGTTCATATCAAATCCACATACCTATCGGGAGAAGTAGTTTTGGCAAGCCTGACTTCTGAACAGATCGCCCTCCTGAAAGAGCCACAGATCGCTCAACTTGTGACGCTCATGGCAGACGGATCGCCACAGATATCTCCGGTCTGGGTGGACACGGACGGCACAGATGTCCTGGTCAATTCGGCGCTCGACCGAATCAAAACCAACAACATCGAAAGAGACGCCCGGGTCGCGGTAGGTGTTTACGATCCCGAGAATTCGTACTCCCGGGTCGTGAACATCCGAGGCCGCGTCACGGTGATGACCGAAGAAGGAGCAAACGCACATATCGACATGCTCGCTAAGAAATACACCGGTGCGGACTCATACGGCGGGCACAACCCGGCAGAAACACGTGTCATCATTCGTATCGCTCCCGAAAACATTACCGGTCGCTAACACCCGTTTAGTTGATCCACCCCAACTTCGGGGTAGAAGTTCGAGGCTAAATTGCACTCCGTAAAAAGCGGCATTTTCATCATGCCGTTCCATCACCCATCAAAAGATCTGGCCCAATGTCACGACGAGGACATGGAGCTTGCCATCAGATCAGATGAGCTCGGTGTAGATGAATTCTGGGTGGGCGAACACCACACGTTGTCGTGGGAACCCATAGTCAGCCCGGAGATGTTCATTGCCGCCGTTTTCCGGCAGACCAAACAGATGCGCATGGGACCTGCGCCGGTGCTCGTGAACATGCACCATCCTGCTCAGGTCGCCAATCGTCTTGCATTCCTGGATCACTTCTCCCATGGCCGATTGGAACTGGCAGTCGGGTTTGGAGGTGCGCCTTCTGATTTTGAAATGTATGGCCAGGACCCCAAGCAGATGCATTCCAGGATGGCTGAGGCGATTGACATGATCCTCAATATCTGGTCGTCCGACCCGCCATATGAGTTCAATGGTGAGCACTGGACCGTAAAGTTGAAATCAGTGAACGAGGAGCTCGGCTATGGTTATCCTCCGAAGCCGTATCAGAAGCCACACCCACCGATATCGGTCCCCGTTTCTTCACGAAATTCAGGGTCCGTTAAGGCGGCCGCACACCACGGGTTTCAACTCTTCAGCCATTCCATTATTCCGGCAGATGTGCTGAAAGATCAGTGGGATACGTACGAGCAAGCGGCTCTGGAGGTAGGTAACTCCGCAGATCGATCAACATGGAAAATCGCTCGAACTATTTTTCTCGCGGATACCACCGCCGAAGCAGAGAAGCGCGCCCGCACCAATTCAATCGAAACCGCGTATACGCATCTGACGGGAGCGATAAAAGCCGGCCCCGGGCTTGGAATAATGAAACAAGACCTCTCGATGTCTGATTCAGAGGTCAACATGGACTACTTCATAGGCGAGCAGATAATCGCGGGAGACGTAGATACGGCTCTAGATCGACTACTGAGACTATGGGAAGAGACTGGTCCATTTGGAGCCATCGACGTGATGAGTTTCGACTGGGATAACGACGATGACAAACGTGCATGGAACTACAGCATGGAGTTGTTCAACAAGGAGTTGTTGCCACGGTTCAACCAGGCTGTGGGAGCCGAGGTCGGAGTGACTGCTAGCGATTAGACCGATCGCGTCTACGACGGTTGTTTTCCGAACGTCGTAGACGCTGTCCGCGGCGGATATTTCTCGCTTCCGCCTCTGCCTCGAATCCGGGCGGCCGGAACATGACCCAGCTGACAATCAGGGTCGCCCCTATCAGGACAATCCACCCAAACCCCGCGTCCCTTCCACTCCTCTCGCCGAGGTCTAGTAAAAGTGGAACAACGAAGAACCACAGAATCGCAAGCAAAACGACTCCGACAGCGATCGCAACCAGGTGATTCCGATTCATGTATTCGACCAAACCGCGTCTAACTGCAATCCGGTTCTTTCTTACCAGTTCGTAAACGCGCCGTCGTTTCGGCGGAGCTGTGAGACCCATCCTCGCGGATCAGCACGATTCGACTCCGCCACGCTCTCGTCAAAGTCAACACCCAGCCCCGGTGCATCCGGTACCCAGGCGTAACCGTCTTCCCACTCGATCTGTTTCGGGAAAAGATCGTTGGCAAACGTGCCGGGCTGGCGGGGCATCTCCTGCACACCGACGTTGGTTGTTGCCATGCAGAGATTCACACAGGCCGCGGCACTGACGGGGCCGAGTGGGTTGTGCGGAACGATATCGATATAGTGCGTCTCCGCCCAATGAGTAATCTTGAGCGCCTCGGTAAGACCGCCGACGATGCACAGGTCTATACGTGCGTAGTCGATCGTTTCGTTCTCGATCACCTCACGAAACGGCCACTTGGAGACCCACTGTTCGCCGGCGGCGATCGGCAGATTGATGTTGTCTGCGATCTTCCGATAACTTGCCGGGTTCTCTGACCTGATCGGATCTTCTATGAAGAAAGGTTTGAACTCTTCTAGATCACGACACATCTCGATCACGTGGGTCGTGTCCAGGCGGGTGTGTACGTCAAAACAGATCTCGACATCCGGGAGGGCAGCCCGAACTCCACCGATTTGTTCCACCGCCAACTTCATCGACTCCCGCGGTTCCAATACGCCGTGTCCATCGAGGTCGTTGTAAGGGCCAGATGTTTGCGGCTGATGCCAGCGTACGAATTTCCAGCCGCGATCCACGTGCGCCTTGCAGTCGTCAATCAGCTCCTGGAGCGTGTTGCCGTTGACGTGTGGGTAACACACAACCTTGTCCCTGACCGGTCCACCCAGCAACTTGTAGACCGGCATGTCCACCGACTTGCCTTTGATGTCCCACAAGGCGATGTCGATAGCGCTAATAGCGCATCCGTAAACCGTGTCAGCCGGGAAGAAGTTGGCCCTGAACATCTTCTGCCAGAGCTTCTCGGTCGACCACGGGTCCTGGCCGATCACGACCTCAGACAGGTGGGCGATAGCCGTCTCGATGGCGTTGCCCCAGTTGCGTATACCGATCTCGCCCAGGCCGTATATACCGGCGTCCGTCTCCACCTTCACGATGAAGTAACCACGCCCGTCGGCATCCTGGACCGGGTAAGACTTGATTGCGCTGACTTTCAATTGAGGCTCCTCGTGCGGTAGTGCGGTGTGGCGGTTTCCATATGTGCGGTTACCAGTTCGTCTGTGCACCGTCGTCCCGGTACAGTTGCGGTACCCAGCCCTGTGGATCTACCCGGTTTGCTTCCGCTGCGTCTTCGTCAAACACGATCCCAAGCCCCGGTGCATCATGGCAGAAGGCGTAACCATCCTCCCAACCGATCTGCTGCGGGAACAGGTCAGTGGCAAATGTCCCCGGGCGCTTCGGCATTTCTTGAACACCCACGTTTGTGGAGGCCATGGTGAGCGATACGCAGGCGGCTGCGCTAACCGGTCCAAGCGGATTGTGTGGAACGATGTCGATATAGTGCGTCTCCGCCCAGTGGGTGATCTTGAGCGCCTCGGTGAGGCCGCCGACGATACATAGATCAATACGTGCGTAATCGATCGTCTCCTGTTCGATCACCTCACGGAACGGCCACTTTGAAGCCCATTGTTCACCGGCGGCGATCGGCAGATTGATGTTATCTGCGACCTTGCGATAACTTGCCGGGTTTTCTGACCTGATCGGGTCTTCTATAAAGAACGGTTTGAATGACTCCAGGTCACGACACATCTCGATTGTGTGCCGCGTGTCCAATCGCGTGTGCACATCAAAACAGATACCGATATCCGGACCGACCGCGTCACGTACCGCTCCCATTTGCTCCACCGCCAGACGCATGGATTTCAACGGCTCAAGTCGGCCGGCGTCCCCTACGTACTCAAGTTCGCCGTGGGTTTCGGGTTGTCCCCAGCGCACGAATTTCCAGCCCTGATCAACCGCCTGTTTGCAGTTATCTACAAGCCCTTCCAGAGTCGTGCCTTGCGTATGCGGATAGCAAACGACTTTGTCCCTGACAGGACCGCCCAGCAACTTGAAAACCGGCATATCCACGGACTTGCCCTTGATGTCCCACAGGGCGATGTCGATGGCACTGATAGCGCACATGTACACCCTGTCTGCAGGAAAGAAGTTGCCCCGGAACATCTTTTGCCAGTGACGTTCGGTAGACCACGGGTCTTCCCCAACGAGTATCTCTGAGAGGTGCTCAACCGCCTTCCCGATGGCGTTGCCCCAGATGCGAATACCCGCTTCTCCGATTCCATCTATGCCGGCGTCCGTGTAGACCTTGACGAAAAAGTATTTATTACCTTCCGCGTCTGCGACGGGAAACGACTTGAGTCCAGTGATCTTCAATATGCGACTTTCTGGCTGGTTACTTGAAGGACAGCGCAAGCGGCGCCCCTACGTTGTGTTTAGTGGCTCACGCCTTCCATGGAACGCCGAATTTCCCGTCAAAAAAGTTCTCTCCAACATCGTTTCGCACACGGTCGCGGTTCTCTTTTGCAAGGAGGTCTTCAGACAACGTGCTAACGTCTCCGCCGTATCCCACGGCAACAACAAACGCCACTACGTTCCCTTCAGGCATGCCGAGGGCAGCCTTCACCTTGCCCTCGTCCCATCCCCCCATAGCGTGCACTCTGAGCCCCTGGTGGACGGCCTCGAGCATCAGATTCTGGCCTGCAAACCCGTTATCGAGCATCATCTTCGCTCCAGAAGCTGGTCGCTCAGGGTCCGGCACGTCGGTCGCGAAAACCACAAGGAGGGGAGCGCTAGGTGCCCACTCCTGATTGCCGGGGGCAAGCGCCTCGTTTAGAGCCTTTCGAGCGTCCCCGCCCCGGACCAGCGTAATCCGCCACGGCTGCCTGTTGCTGGCAGATGGCGCCCAACGCGCAGCCTCAACCATCGCCTGAAGTTTGCTGTCCTCGATCGGCCTACCGTCAAACGCGACGACGCTTTTGCGATCGAGTATCTCGGCGATGAGTGTGGCCTTCGTTACGCTCTCAACCATGGATGGATCTCCTTCATAAACAGGGCGGGTGGGTTAGTTGCTGAAATGCGGTCTTACTTCTGTGCTGAATCGATTCAGGTTATCTACGGTCTCCTGAGTCGAGTTGCCGACCACGGACAGAACCATGTAGTCGACCCCCGCCGCCCCGTATCGCTCAATGTCTTCAATGATCTGCGCAGGTTCGCCGCTCATAAGCCCGCGTTGTTCGCTGTGGCCATGTTCGGTCTCGGTTCCTCCCATGGTCACACTTGTGCGAATTGAAATTCCCACATCTCCGGCATCGCGCTCGGCGGCGATACACGCCTCTTCAAGTAACGGCTTCTGCCCGGCGATTTCTTCCGGTGTCAGGCGAATACAGTGCCAGTTGTCTCCGTACTCTGCAGTTCGTCTGAGCGCACGCTTCGAGTTGCCGCCGATCCAAACCGGTACACGCGGACGCTGGATCGACTGCGGGAACAGTCGCATTCCCTTCAAGTCGACATGATCTCCTGAAACGGTGGGATCCATGCTTGAGCCTGATGCCCGGAAAAGATCTAAGTGCTCGTCAGTCAAATCTCCGCGATCTTCAAACGACGCTCCCATCGAAGCGAACTCTTCGGGCATCCATCCTGTGCCGACCCCAAGTATCAGTCGACCACCTGAAAGCACATCCAACGTATTCAGCATTTTCGTGTTCAGTACGGCATTCCTGAACGGCAGCACCAGCACGCTGATACCAAGACGAACATTCTCGGTACGTCCAGCTGCGTATGAAAGGGTGGTGACCGCCTCCAGCACGTTCTGCGCGTCCGGGTCCGCCAGTCCGGGGCCATACTGCTCCGGATATCGGTCTACCAGGTCTTGTGGATATACCGTGCGGTCCGAAACCCACAAAGAGTCGAATTCGAGCCGTTCTATCTCGTCGGTCATCGCCTTTACATAGCCCGCCTGACCATTGGATGTGGTCGCAGGATTGACCGATGTCGTCACAGCGATACCGAATTTCAAACTGGAAACAGTCTCCCGGGGGCTCATCGCTCTGGTGAGATTTGAACGTTCGCAGAGTTTAGATGGGACGTTGAGGCCGGTCAATCAAAGCTTATAGGGCCGGCAATTCCCAACCAAGCCCGTAGCTAAATCGCCTTGCGCTTACACGTCGACGATTCCTAGCCTCAGGTGACCCTTTTACGACCACGCGCGAGACGCTTGAACGGGACATTATGCGCCGACTATTAGTAACTCTCCTTGGAATCACTGTGATGGCGACGGTATTTACCGTTGGCACCGGTACAATTTCTGCCGACGACCACGAGTCCAGAGTGACGCTTATCGCGATCGATCTTGGCAGCACATCTGTAAGCGAAAAAGACGCCGCCGTGGCCGAAACTGCGTTGCAGATTCTTTCGGGTTCCGCCAATGATGGAACCGTGGCCTTGCTGTCATACTCGGATGCAGCCGGTACCGTAGTCGGTCACTCCACATCAGGTTCTGAACTAAAGAACGCCGTATCAACACACGTAGAGCGCATCGCCAGTCGTTCAGAGAACGGAGGCAGTGATCAGTTCGCCGCCATGGCCTCTGCGTTTGCATACCTCTCGGGCGTGAGCGCACCTGCCGGATCCGAGATAGTTTTAATCACGGGTCGGATGCAAGACGGATCTCAGCAGAACCGAGATCGGATAATCGGTTTCGCCGAACTGTTCATCGCTGAAGGATGGAAGATCAACGCGGTCATGCTTCCGTCAACAACAAACGAGGCTCGTGAATTTCTTTCCTCTATCGTAGAGCGAGCCTCAGGGCGCTGGGACGACACCGGCACACTGCTTGGACTGGACATGTTCGTCCACAACGTACTGGGGATGGATAGCGATCTCGTTTTGGACTTAGCGCTCCAATCTGGGAACACAGCGGTCCAGCCCATAGAGGTGGCCCCAGAGTCGACACAACTCAGCGTCGCCATGGTACGTAACTCCACAAACGCATCGCTGGATCTGTTCGACCCGCACGGGGTGCAACCTGGAGCAACATCTAACGTAGCAACATTCATCACAACTCCGAATCTAGTGGTGGTAACGATAAGTTTTCCTGAGCCGGGCACATGGTCGTTGCGGGCTACTGGAGACGGTTTCCCCGTAATGGCTTCTGTCGAAGTGCGGAGCCCGCTTGAACTTCATCTGGTAGATCAGCCACCGTTCCAGGCAGGCCGCCAAGCTGTCTTGATGGCGGAGGCGACCGTGGATGGAGTGGCTCGAATGCTGCCGGGAGCTGTGGTCACGGCGGCTATCACATCGCCCGAAGGCACTTCCGCCGTTTACCGGCTTACCGATAACGGGGAGGGCGGCGATGCATTATTTGGAGATGGCATCTTCTCAGTAGTATTTGATGCGTCGAGAGATCAAGGTTTCAGCGAGGTCATACTCGAGCTCGGCTGGAACGACTACAACGCAAGTATCGAGACCGTCGACTCATTCCAGACAGAGGTCTTCCCGACACTTCAAATAGAGCCCTCAGAAGGAGGGGCGGTCGATGCCGGATCCGAGATCTCGGTTGGTACCATTGAGGTGACCGTCGGCGAATATCCGCACCCGGTACTACCAGCTGCTATCACGCCAATTGTCACCGGGCCGACCGGCGAATCCGTCACGGGTTCGCTGCGAATTATCGATGCGCTTGAGGATGGCACCGGATGGAAATTCGAGGTCATTGCAATGCCGAGCGAGAGCGGTACGCAGACGGTAACCGCCGAGCTCAACACTGAGTACGTCGGACGGAGTTTCAACACATCTGGACCGATCGCAGAGACCCTCGTTACGGTGAACTACCCGGTGACCGTCGTTTCGGAGGTAGAGCAGGAAGAGAATTCGCTGCTGCTCCCGATAATCGGCGTCCTACTCATCGGTCTGCTGATCCTCGCGGGAGTCGTGCTATTTGTGATCTCTCGACGACAGGTGATGCCTTACGGCTACATTTACGACGACCGACAGGAGCTTGTCCTAGACCTGTCATCCGTACGTAGAGCAGGCATAAAAGGAATGCTGTTTAAGGGCGCCATCTCGATGGAGGACGCACCCGACCTACCCGTTCCAGGGGCGATATTGATCTTCAAAAAGACCGGGCTGGAACTTCACTACGACAATTCCGGCGGCGTGACTATGCGTGTGGACGGCAGACCGGCTGAAAGGATCGTTGAGCTACGTGATGGGTCTCGGATCGGATACGCCGGCCGGCTATTCGAGTACACGACCAGTCGACGCAAGCCTAGACCTGTTAAGCCCATAGAAACGGCGACTCCAGAACCTGCTGCCGGTTAAAGCCTGCGCAATCGCGACAAGAATAAGAAAGGCCCGACGGATTTTCCGTCGGGCCTTTCTATTAACGACGCCTGCGTTTTTTGTTTAGCTCTCGCTGATGGTGATCGACTTGATCGATTCGCCAGGCGTTCGGGAGCTCCCAGGGTCGCGTGCTGGAATGCCCAGAACAACGTCCATTCCCTCCGAAACCTCTCCAAAGACGGAGTGCATTCCGTCAAGGTGTGGAGTCGGAACATGGGTGATGAAGAACTGGCTACCGTTAGTCCCTGGGCCGGCATTTGCCATAGAAAGTACGCCAGGTTTGTCGTGCCTTCGGTCGGGGTGGAACTCGTCACCGAATTTGTATCCGGCATCGCCGGTGCCTGTTCCGGTCGGGTCGCCGCCCTGCGCCATGAAGTTTGGTAT
>JAAZYK010000210.1 GCA_014239685.1 Dehalococcoidia bacterium
AACCGGCGGCGCCCGTCACCATCACCTTCTTATCCTGGATCGAGTCCCTTATCAGATCAACGTTTAGGTTCGCTTGAGGCCTCCCAAGCAAATCAAGAATTTCGACTTCCCTGATCTCAGAGATACTGACCGACCCGTCGACAAGATCCGACGTAGCGGGAAGAATCTTGCACTCGACACCGGCCTCACCACATATCTCAACTATTGCGCGTTTTCGAGATGAGCTTGCCGATGGGATTGCTATCACGGCGATATCCACGTCGTACCTGTTTACGAGAGAAGCTATCTCGGAGATACGCCCGGCAACGGGGACGCCGATGATAGTCTGGCCGATCTTGCTGGGATCATCGTCAGCAAACACAACCGGTTCATATTGGAAATTTGTGGTGGTAAACGCCTGCGAGCAGAGCGACGCCCCAGCATCCCCCGCTCCTATGATGAGGAGTCTCCCACCGCCGGGGTCCGGGTACGAGCCGACCATAGAACGTTCACGGAGGATTCTGACGGCCAGCCGGATACCAGACAACAGGAAAATATTGCCGGCAAAATCAATGAGGAAGACGCTTCTCGGGAAGCCGACCAGCCCGAAGAGCCATATCTGGAGGATCACGAAGGCGATAGACCCGACTAATGTCGCCTTGAGAATCTGTACTAGGTCCGGGATGGCGACGTAGCGCCACATACCTCTGAAAAGACGCAACCCGGCAAGGGAAGCGAAACGAACGGCAAGAAGCACCGGTAGGGACTGCCATAAAATATCGCTGGGGATACGGTCGATATCGAAATCGAGCCGTACGGCGAAGGATGCCCAGAACGACACCGTCACGAGAATGAGGTGAAGTAGAACAAGCACGATCCAGCGTGTTCGTCCGCTCATGCGGGAAACGTCGCTCAACGCCCTCAGCTTATTGCTCCTGGCTCAATTACACATCTGTACAAAGCACGTACACAGCCTCGTCCCGGAAGCCCAGCATACTCCGCCCCCATTACGTTACATGGCGTTTCACAGAAGAGTTCCTTACACGTAACCGCTCTTTTGCCGTGGGTGCACCTGCCTAGGGAAGCCTAGGCAGTCCATTCAGATCCTTTCGTAGGGCCGATCATTATCCAAGGTAGTTGGCGAAAATCGAAGGGGATATAGGGCATCTGACGGGTTATCCTCCCGGACGACGGCGTGAATCACGGCGTCGTCATACGGAGGATTACCGCGTGAAACTTAGCGTCCTTGATCAGTCCCCTATTCGGATGGGAGGCTCTCCGCGAGATGCGGTGCTCGCCACGATTGAACTTGCTCAACTGGCGGACAAACTTGGCTATACCCGTTACTGGCTGGCCGAACATCACAACACGCGAACACTGGCGAGCCCGACGCCGGAGATATTGATCCCGGCACTTGCGGCTGCGACGACCGAGATCCGTGTCGGAAGTGGCGGCGTGATGCTAAGCCACTATTCGCCGCTGAAGGTTGCCGAGTCATTCCGGATGTTGGAAACCCTTCATCCTGGACGGATCGATCTCGGACTCGGGCGCGCGCCCGGAAGCGACCGATATACCGCTATCGCTCTTCAACCCGGGCCGGTGGGTGCTCCGCTTGAGTCGTACCCCAATCAGGTCAACGACCTCCTGAACTACATGGACGGGGATCTTCCTGAAGATCACCCTTATCACGGGATCACGGCGATGCCGTCATGACCGACATCTCCAGAGACATGGCTGCTCGCCTCATCGATGGGTAGCGCAACTGTGGCCGCACAGCTCGGTCTACCGCTGTCATGGGCGCACTTCATTACCGCGGACGGTCCGGCAATCGTGGCCAGATATCGAGAGACGTTCCAGCCGTCTCAATGGTTGGACTCACCGCTTGTGAATATCGGTATATCAGCGACCTGTGCCGAGACTACGGAAGAGGCGCGCAAGCTTGGGTTGAGTCGGCACTTGATGCGCCTCCGACGCGACCAGGGGCAGCCATATGACGGTGTTCCGGCCCCAGAACTGGCGCTTGAGGGAGAGTTCTCACAGCAAGAGCTGGCGTATATGGCGCAGCAGCAGGAACGGGCGATCGAAGGTGACCCTGATGTTGTGAAGCGCGAAATCCTCGAGTTGGCGGCGAGATACGAGGTAGATGAAGTGATCGTATTGACTATCACGCATCGTTACGAAGACCGAAAACGATCTTACGAATTGATGTCCGAGGCATTTGATCTTGAGTCTCGGGGCTGACGCTCCCGTCGAACCACTGAGGCCACGGCAATCCCGTTCGCCACAACTGTCACCTCAGTAAGTGTGAACATAAACGCCCCCTTCCGCCTGCATACGCGCCCACGATTATCTATTGCGATCAGCCGAGTGGAGCCCGGCCATTGAGCCAGCCGGCAGGCTCAATGGGCCGTGATAGGCTCTCCCGGCCAAGTAACAAACGAATCAATCTCAGGTCGTGTGAGGCGTAATTTGACCAGTGGAAATCTAAGAATCGGAATCCTTGGAGTCG
>JAAZYK010000211.1 GCA_014239685.1 Dehalococcoidia bacterium
AGATATCTACGGCCACTCCTAGATCGATGTGTTCGTGCGCATTGCCGTAGTGCTCCATTCGGTCGTGCCACAGTCGGATATCGCTGGTCTGGAGGATGTGATCGAAGAAGAGTTTGCTCGGGTTGGTCACCCCCGAACGGCAGACGGCAAAACGCCTGCCGACTACAAACACTGGGCGACTCGGGATGGGGATCGATCTATCTTTAATCGATCTATGATAGAACCCGACCCTAGCAGCAGAGCAGGAAAAAAAGCGCGCGAAGCTGGAATGTTACCTCTCGTAGGGACTCCCGAGGTTGTTATCGAGCGAATCGAAACACTTCAATCGCTCGGCATCAACTCCATCCGAGGAGCTTTCGGAGTGGCTGGACTTGAGCAGGGCAAGGCGCTTGACAGCATGCGAATGTTCGCCGAAGAAGTGATGCCGCATTTTGCGAAGAAAGATGTGTTGCAGAAAGTGTAGTTTGACCTCTGCAACATGCAAGAGATACTCAAACACCACGCTTACTGAAGCTGGTTAGAACACAACTTGAATAGACGACAAACTCCGAGCAATGGTGGTGATAGCCACATGCCACGTAATACCCCGCAGCACTATGACATCCATCTCAGGATAGTTGACCTAGATACCTAAGGTTGCCTCTGCAATGCGCCCTTCAGCGATCGCACAATACTCGGCAGACGTGTCGTATCCGACGTATCGCCGTCCGGCAGTCGCCGCCGCAATCGCTGTAGCCCCGGTACCCATAAACGGGTCGAGGACGACATCGTTGGTGTACGTATAAAGTTGAATCAACCGGCGAGGCAACTCGACCGGGAATGGTGCCGGGTGGTTTGCACGCTTTGCCGACTGGGGGCTGAAACGCCAGACCGACTTCGTTGATTCCATAAAATCGTCCCTGTCGATCGTGTTCTCGTGACCCGCCGGCGCTCGCCGTCCGAATCCGGTTTTCGGGTGCGGCTTCTGGAACACCAGAATGTACTCGTGTGTATCCCTGAGGGTTGGGTTTGATGCCGACCGCCAGCTACCCCACGCAGTGGAAGTTCCGGCTCCGGCCCCTTTGTCCCAGATGATCTCGCCGCGCATTTGGAAACCAGTTTCCGCTGCGTCGGCGATCACGTATGCATGTAACGGGATGTAGGGCTTTCGGCCAAGATTCGCCACATTCACACAGGCACGGCCGCCCGGTGCAACGACGCGCCAGGTCTCGGCAAGCACGCGTCGAAGCAGCCCGCGGTAATCGTCCATCGTTAGATCCTCGTCGTACTCCTTGCCCACGTTGTACGGTGGCGACGTGACCATCAAGTGAACGCTGCCGTCCGGCAATTCGTGCATATCTTCGCTGGAGTGCGAGTAGATCCGGTCCAGGGATTCTCCTGGTGCAGCATGTTCCTCTCCGACGTTCGATGCATCGATATCGGGCTGAAACGCTCGTGCGTAGTACTCAGATGCGTCGTGTGAAATCCGGCCGCTGGTGCCAAACGAGCTGGTGCTTGTGGATCTTTTTCGGGGCCTGGTTGTCGAGTTGCGACGCGGCATGACTAATTAATCCGCCGAACTGACGGGGTCAGAAACGGACGGCTCAAAATCCGACCCGACGCCTTCAAACGAAGCGTCCATGATCTCCAGCAGGTCCTTGGCAGACTTCGTATCTTCTACGCCTTTGGACCCGATTCCTTCCTCCATCATCTGGAGGCAGAAGGGGCACGATAACGAGATCGAATCGGCATCAGTCTCAAGGAACTGGTCCGTCCGCATATGATTGATGCGCGTCCCGTTCTCCTCCATCCACATCCGGCCGCCGCCCGCGCCGCAGCAGAAGCCGCGCTCCTTGCAACGACCCATCTCGACCACTTCGAGTCCGGGAATCGCCTCCGCGATGCGTCGTGGTGCCTCGTAAATCCCGTTGTGACGCCCGAGGTAACAGGAGTCGTGATACGTCGTCTTCTCGGCCGTGATCGTTGCCAGTGCGCGTAACTTGCCGTCGTCGATCAACCCGGCCATGAACTCCGAGTAGTGCTGGACGTTGAACACGCCGCCGAATTGCGGGTATTCGTTTTTCATCGTATTGAAGCAGTGTGGGCAGGTCGTAAGGATTGTTTTCGGGTTAATGTCCTTCAGCGTAGCAATGTTCGTCTCAGCCAGGATCTGGAACAGATATTCGTTGCCCATGCGCCGTGCCGGGTCACCTGTGCAAGTCTCCGAATTGCCAAGAACGGCGAAGTTTACGCCCGCCTTCCTGAGGATCGAGGCTGCAGCGCGTGTCACCTGCACGTTTCGTTCTACCAAAGCGCCGGTGCAACCTACCCAGAGGAGCACGTCCGCATCCGGGTTTTCCTCGATGGTTGGAACATCCTGTCCCTCCATCCAAGTAGTGCGTGTCAGGGTTGTTCCCTGCCATGGGTGCCCGCGCTGTTCAAGATTCAGAAGAGCCGCCTGAGCCGTTTCGGGAAGCCGTGACTCCTCAAGGACAAGGTAGCGAC
>JAAZYK010000212.1 GCA_014239685.1 Dehalococcoidia bacterium
GCCCCAGATAGCTTGTCCCTCAAGGCAAATGGGTAGATATGCCTAACCCTCGAACGACTTGAATAAGAGACTCGCATTATGGCCTCCAAATCCGAGAGAGTTGGACATGGTCGTTCGAATCACGCCCCGGCGTACGAGGTTAGGCGTGTAGTCGAGGTCGCACTCAGGGTCCGGGTTCTGAAGGTTGATAGTGGGCGGAATCGCCGACTTTGCGATCGCCATGACTGACACGGCGGCTTCAACACCCCCAGCGGCGCCGAGGAGGTGTCCCGTCATCGACTTCGTTGAGCTGACCGGGACGCTTGTGACCGCGTCGCCAAATGCGGCCTTCATCGCCTCTGTTTCGGTCTTGTCGTTCAATGGCGTGGATGTGCCGTGTGCGTTGATATAGTCGACCTCGTCCGGCGATACGCCCGCCTGTTTCATGGCGATCGTCATTGCACGGGCCGCCCCAGCGCCGCCTGGGCCCGGTTGGGTGACGTGGAATGCGTCAGACGTGGCGCCGTAACCGGCGAGTTCTGCCAGAGGCTCTGCGCCGCGTGCCATAGCGTGCTCTATCGACTCAAGCACAAGCACGCCTGCGCCTTCACCCAGGACAAACCCATCCCGTTCGGCATCGAAAGGCCTTGAAGCTCCTTGCGGGTCGTCGTTGTTTTTGGAAAGGGCCATGCAGGCGCTGAAGCCAGCGACCGCTATTTCGCAGACACTCGCCTCGGTGCCGCCAGCGATCGCAACGTCGATATCGCCGCGTTCGATCATCGCCTTGGCCTCTCCGATGGAGTCGGCGCCGGTGGCGCATGCGGATACGACGGCGAAGTTGGGGCCTTTGGCCCCGATAAGCATCGAAACCTGACCGCCTGCGAGGTCGGTCAACATCATCGGAATCAAGAAGGGGCTGACCCTTGTCGGGCCTTTTTCCCGGAGCACATCGAACTGGTCGGACAGCGTGATGATGCCGCCGACCCCGCTGCCGATGAGCACTCCAACGCGGGTGGCATCTTCTTTCTCCATATCGAGCCCGGCTTGTTCCATCGCCTCAAGACTGGCCACGCATGCGAACTGGGAGAATCTATCGAGACGGCGGGACGCTTTGCGCTCGAGACGTTCAAGCGGGTCAAATTCAGGGATTTCACCGGCGATGCGGCTTTCGAATCCTTCGGCGTCAAACGACTCGATTTGTTCAACGCCGGATTTTCCGTCCACGAGGTTTTTCCACGTGGTCGCGCGATCTACACCGACAGGGGTGATCAGGCCCACGCCCGTAACCACGACTCGTTCGGTCATACGGTGATGCCTTCCTTACCTCAGACTGGAGTACGGACCGATAACCCCGCCTCGATGCGGTCGTCGTTCGGTCACTTCGCCAGGCACCTGAGGTGCACTTAACAGGAATGTTCTGTTTCGGAGTCAGGACAAAAATTGCCCTACACACCGCAGGATTATAGGGCCAGCGTGCCCTGCGCTGAATCGGCCATGAGGTGAATTAACGGCGGACGCAGCGCTCCCAATAGGAAGATCTATACGTGTTCCCGAAGATTCAGCTACAGACTCGGGATCATACTGGCCTTATTAAAACGTTACGACAGAGCCACGAATTCGGCATGATGTCATCAATCTGCCTACTATCCCCGTTCTCAGGCACTAGAGATGCCCAATTTCCCAATGGCTTTAGATAACCCCATGCACGAGCTTCGATCTATCAGCCTTGCCGCGCCCTTAGCTGATGTGGATGGGCCACGGGTGATGATCGCGACACACGGATGCAAGTTAAACATGGCGGACAGTCAGAGGATGGCCCGGGAGTTCGTGTCAGCCGGATACGTTATTGCAGGCGATGGCGAAACGCCCGACGTTTTTGTACTGGACAGTTGTACCGTCACCAGCGTCGCGGATAGGAAGGCCAGGCAGGCGCTATCGAAAGCGCGCAGGGCCTATCCAGAGGCGCTGATCGTTGCCACGGGGTGCATGTCTGAACGGGATCCTGACCAGGTGGATGCGCTAGACGCTGTGGATCTGGTGGTCACCAATCAGCAGAAGCTCGATATCACGGGCACCGTGACCAAAAGACTCGGTGCTTCACTGACGCCATGCGCAGATGGTGCGCTCCCAACGGGATCGGGTGCGTCGCTCGGACGGTCGAGGGTTTCATTAAAAATTCAAGAAGGCTGCGATCAGGTCTGTGCTTACTGCATCGTTCCAAGGGTCCGCGGACGTGAGAGGAGCGTGCCCGAGGACATGCTGGTGAGACAGGTGGCCCGGCAGGTGCATGAGGGCGTTCGTGAAGTGGTTTTAACGGGCACACAGCTGGGTAGTTATGGATTCGACATACCTGAGGCGAACCTGGCGACCATGCTCAAGCGTGTGTTGAACGAGACTGGGATCGAACGGCTACGGGTGTCGCTCCCAACGGGATCGGGTGCGTCGCTCGGACGGTCGAGGGTTTCATTAAAAAT
>JAAZYK010000213.1 GCA_014239685.1 Dehalococcoidia bacterium
TTCAGGTCTTCGGTCATGCGCTGACCTCGCTCGAGCTGGGAGCGGGTCGCATTGTCCAGATCATCTGTTCCGAACTGGGCAAACGCCGCAAGCTCACGGAACTGAGCCATGTCCAACTTCAGCCGACCGGCTACGTCACGCATCGCACGCGTCTGGGCAGAACTACCCACACGGCTAACCGAAAGGCCGGCATTAAGGGCTGGTCGAATACCTGCGTTAAACAGCTCCGACTCCAAGTAAATCTGACCGTCCGTAATCGAAATCACGTTGGTCGGCACGTACGCTGACACGTCCCCCGCCTGCGTCTCAATAATCGGAAGACCTGTAATGGACCCACCGCCGCGCTCGTCGTCAAGCCGAGCGGCCCGCTCCAAAAGTCGGGAGTGAAGGTAGAAGACGTCACCCGGGTACGCCTCACGCCCCGGAGGCCGGCGAAGCAGCAACGACATTTGGCGGTAGGCCCATGCGTGCTTGGTGAGGTCGTCGTAAACAATCAGGACATCTTTGCCCTGGTCCATGAAGTACTCCGCCATAGCAGCGCCGGCGTAAGGAGCCAGGTACTGCAGCGGGGCGGCGTCTGAGGCGTTGGCCGCGACCACGATCGTGTGGTCGAGCGCACCGTTATCGCGTAGTGTCTGCGCCACCTGCGCAACCTTACCAACCTTCTGACCGATACCTACATAGATGCAGATAACGCCAGTGTCTTTCTGGTTGATGATGGCGTCGACACACACAGATGTCTTTCCGGTGTTGCGGTCTCCAATGACCAGCTCACGCTGTCCACGACCAACCGGTATCAAACCGTCGATACCCTTAATTCCGAACTGAAGCGGAGTGTCGACAGACTTCCGCACTACGACGTTCGGTGCCAGTCGTTCGATCGGCATCGTGGCAGCAGAATCGATCGGGCCGGCGCCGTCCAGCGGCCTTCCTAGCGAGTCAACGATTCGGCCCATCAAGTTATCGCCAACCGGGACTTCAGCGATGCGACCCGTGCTTCGGACCTCGTCGCCTTCTTTGATGTGCGTGTATTCGCCGAGAATCACGGCTCCAACGCTGTCTTCTTCAAGGTTCAACGCCATACCGATGGTGTCATTCGGAAACTGCAACAGCTCCGTGTAACTGACATCGGACAGGCCGTGAATGGTCGCCACGCCGTCGGCCGCCCGAACAACCGTACCAACGTCTACCATGGTCAATTCGCCGCCAAATCCCTCGATCTGGCGCTTGATGACCGAGGCTATGTCCTGTCCACTGACCGCCATGCGATCTCCTCCGTGAGCCTCTTAAAGAAGCCCTGTGTTCTTGACACTCACCGGCCCCTCTAAATTGAGAGGAGGTAAGCACCTGCCCTAAACCGGCAATCATGCTGCCAGCCGGGCGACGTTATTTCCTTAGTACCGGTTACTCCCGGTTTCATTCTTCTCCACGGGTCACCGCAGCCGGCCTACCGAGTGTCTGCCGGAGCGATTGAAGTTTTGACCGCACGCTGCCGTCGACCAGCCGGTCTCCGACCCGTGCCACCATCCCCCCCAGAATCTCAGGGTCTTCCCTGAAGGTCGCCTGGACCTCATGACCAACCAATGCGCTAAGACGGGTAACGATTTCGGAGCGAACTGCGTCGTCGATCGAGACCGCCGTTGCAATATCGGCCCGTGCGACTCCTCGTTCGGCATCCAGCATCGACCTGTAATCGTCTCGAATCGCCGAAGCGATCCCTGACGCACTGTGCGTCACCAGTAACTTCGCCAGGTTCTGAGCCTTGTCGCCAAGTTCCCCGAGGACCTTATCGATGCCATCCATCTTGACGGACATCGGAACCTGAGGAGCGGCAAGTAACGCAGCGAAATCATCATCACCCAGCGCCATCGCCAGTGCGTCAAGGTCCGCAGCCCACTCGTCGAATGTGTCGTTCTCGGACGCTATATCAAAAGCGGCCTGTGCGTAACGTCGTGCTTTTGGCGCCATGCTAGACCCCCTTCCTTGAATGTCCGGTAACGTCGGTCAACATTTAAGAGTCCCCACCGTCTCTGGCGAGGCCTTCTTGAAGAACGCCCGCGATAATCTCTCGGTGCGCCTGCGCATCAAGTGATCGACCGATCACGCGCTCAGCAGCATCAACCGCCAGATTCGCAAACTCGGCCCGGATTTCTTCAATTGCACCATCCCGCTCACGCCGAACCTCTTCTGTCGCCCGTTCGCGCAGAGATTCGAGGTCAGCACGTACGCGCTCCTCTTCCGTTGCCCGCAGTCTTCCGGCCGCTTCACGCGCTTCAGCGATCAGCGCCTGACCCTGTACCCGGGCCTCAGCGATCTCCTGCTCTACCCGCTCGGCAGAGGACGCAGCATCTTGCTGTGCCCTTTCCGCCGCCTCGAGACTCTCTTTGATCCGAGTTGAGCGCTCATCGAGCGCCTTCGATATCGGACCATACAG
>JAAZYK010000214.1 GCA_014239685.1 Dehalococcoidia bacterium
CTAAGGAAGTGCCTCACGTTTAACGCTGATGCAAACCGGGCTGTGCCGCCGGTCGGCATTACGTGACTTGGACCGGCAACATAATCCCCCATGACCTCGGCGGAATACTCACCAGCAAACAACCCGCCGGCGCTACGGACAAGCGATATATATGGCGCAGGATTGGTAATCGCAAGACAAAGGTGCTCGGGAGCCACCGCGTTTGCGACCTCTATTGCCTCTTCTACCGAATCGACGATAACCGACACAGCATTGGTCTCGACAGCCTCGCCGGCGATCGCATTTCTAGGCAGATCCGCTAACTGCCTCAAGAGGGCGGCCTCGACCGCGTCTGCAATTTCCGAGGACGTGCTAACAAGGATCGGCCGTGCTCGGACGTCGTGCTCCGCCTGGGCAAGTAGATCGCTGGCGCAGAATTCCGGGTCCGACGTCTCATCGGCAACAACGAGTGTCTCGGTAGGTCCATACAGGCCATCGATGCCCACGCGCCCGAACAACTGGCGTTTGGCGGCCGTAACCCAGACGTTACCGGGGCCGACGATCAAATCAACGGCAGGCACCGTTTCCGTCCCATACGCAAACGCGGCAATCGCCTGTGCTCCGCCTATCTTAAAGACGCGGTCCGCTCCCGATATCGCGGCGGCCGCGAGTACAGCCGGGTGCGGAAGCGCGTCCCCGACTGCAGGGGTCGTCAGATAAACCTCATCCACGCCAGCCACACGGGCCGGAACGACGGTCATAATCACGGTGGACGCCAGCGGTGCTGTACCACCGGGTACATATGCGCCAACACGTTTTACTGGTGTTACCAGTTCGCCGTAGTTCCGATCATCGTCGTGCCAGCTTTTGGGCAGGGCAGCCGACTGGAAAGTGCGCACGCGTTCCGCTGCCGTCTCAAGCGCTTCACGGGTCTCGCTTGGGATGGCGGCTAGAGCTGCATCTATATCGGCCCGGGGCACTTCCAAAAAGCCGAGTGACTCACCATCCAGTTCGCCGGAGATTCGATTCACCGCAGCATCGCCGTTTTGGCAAACATCGTCGATAATCCGCGCTGCCACCCTGTCGGCCTCTTCGTCGTTCGGTTGTGATCCAGACAGTAAACCCAGAGCTGCCGAGAGACCCGTAACCCGTTTCATGCGTTTACGCTGCCGTTCCTCGGGAGAGGTCGGCCAAGCTTCCTCCTAAGCTCCGCGTATGCGGCGCAGGGGGTCTCGAAAACGTATGCGGGCTCGTTAACCGTGATGCCGCTGGCTCCAAGCTGGCGCATGTAGTCGATGGCCAGGATCAAATCTGTCTTTGGAACCACCACCTGGACCGAGAACCATGAACCACCGGACTTGCTGAACACCTGACCGATCGTCGGTCCCTGTAACCCGGAGTAGCGCGGATCTGAGTTGACCCGGCTTGCTACAGCCTCCGCCGATTCTCCTTCGATGTTGGCAATCACCCACTGATATCCCTGTCCTGCCACGCGCGATTCAAGGCGTTCGAGAATCTGCCGCAAAGGCTCGAGCCCAGCGTCATCCCGATCAAGAGACTTCAGGTTTCCGATCAACACCGCCGAAGATCGAAGGACTGGTGGATCGTCCAGGCGCCGTAGCCGGTTCTGACGAAACGTCGTTCCGGTTGCTGTTATGTCCGCAATCAAGTCGGCGTCGCCAATCTCCGGGCGTGCTTCGAGTCCGCCTTTGGCGCTCACCGGTTCGTAATTGACACCGTGCTGCGCAAGATAACGACCGACAAGTCGAGGGTACTTGGTGGCGATCCTCAGTATGCGGCCACCCTTCTCGATCTCCTTCGCCTTACGCGCTAGATCTTCGATCGCGTGGACCCGGCTCCAGTCGTCCGGTACGGCGAATACGAGGTCGGACCCACCGAACTTGAGGTCCGAAATCAGGATGATCCCATCCCCATCCTCATCGTGTTCTTCTTCAAATTGATCCAGGCCAACAATCCCGATGTGGGCCACACCTCGGTCTATCAGACTAGTAATGTCAGAAGCACGCTGAAAGAGGACCTCGACACCGTCGACAGACGGAATACGGGCCGTGTAGGTACGACTGCTTGAGCGATTGACGCGCATCCCTGCGTCGCGCAGCAGTTCATTTGCGGCGGTGGCGAGTGCGCCTTCAGATGGAAGGGCTATACGGAGATCTGGCACTTGAAATACGGGTACCGGTGCATGTTGTCACGACGAAAGAATCGACGATCGCCAGTTGGCGAAGAGATATTGTAAACGGCGGCAGGTGAACTAAGGAATTGGTGACTTTGCTCGTGTGAATACTCCTGCCCTCCTTTTCCGATCGGGAGAGGACTGAGGGAAGAAATGTTCCGCTTGTAGGGCGGAGAACCGCCAGCACGATATTTATCGTCAGCTCCGGGTACCCCCG
>JAAZYK010000215.1 GCA_014239685.1 Dehalococcoidia bacterium
TGTTACCTTGAAGTGGCGCGGTTGCTTCAGAATGCAGAGGTGACGCTTTCCGGGTCATTGATTCTCTGTGGTGTTGCCGATGAGGAATGGCAGATGATTGGCTCACGCGAGATTGGGCGCAACGGTCCATTTGCTGATCAATGCATTATCGGAGAGCCTTCGGACCTTGCGGTGTGCCCCGCTCACAAGGGGCAGTACGGTTTCTTTATCCGGACTTTCGGTAAAGCGGTGCATTCCAGTATCCCAGAGCAGGGGGAGAATGCAATCGAACGGATGGCGCGGGTAGTGAATGCACTTTCGGACTACAACGAAGAACTGGCAACTCGGGACCCTCACCCCCTTTGTGGGCACGGCACCTACAGTCCCGGGGTAATTCGCGGAGGCGATCTTGCCAGCGCCGTGCCTGATTTTTGCGAACTCGAGATCGATCGTCGCATTCTTCCGAGCGACGTGACCGAGGATGTACGTAAAGACATCGCCCAGCGCCTGGAACCGCTAAAAAATCAAGATCCGGGATTCCGATACGAGTTAAGCGATCCCTCATGGGACATTCCAGCAAATGACTTGTCCGTGGAAGCGCCAGTGGTTCAGTCGCTGTTGAATGCTTCGACAGAGTTGAGTGGTCAGCCTGAAACGGCCCGGTCATTCCCCGGGGCTACCGACGCGCCCAACCTGAAGACCCCGGCGGTAGTCTGCGGGCCAGGCGCCCTGGCCCAGGCGCATTCCCTCAATGAATTTGTTGAGATCGAGCAGTGTGTGCGGGCAACGAAGATGTATCTGCGAGCTGTTGTGGATCTGCTGGCCTAGTCCTGATCAGCCAAGAAACCGTTGAGCGCGATAGGGTGTCGGGTCGACGATCGGATCTTCCCGGTCGATGATCTGTTGCACCAGTCTTCCTGTGATTCCTCCAAGCGTAAGCCCGACGTGCTGATGACCGAATGCGTAAACTACTGACGGGTGTTTCGACGAGCGGCCGATGACGGGCAGACTGTCGGGCAGCGTGGGACGAAAGCCCAGCCAGGTATCCCCCCGTTGATGAAGTGCCGGGAGGGCGCGCCGGGCAGTCCGCTCAATGTAATCCAGCCGCCGCGGATTCGGCTTGGCATCCAGGCCTGCGAGTTCAACGGTTCCCGCAGCCCTCAATCCGCCGCCGACGGGCGAAAGATAAAAACCCGCATCGGCAAGACCCACAGGCCGCGAGATCATCGATGCGTCATCGGGAAACATCACGTGGTAACCGCGTTCAGTATCCAGGGGCAGACGGTCCATCACCGATCCTCCGATCCGGGTTGACCAGGCGCCAGCCGCGATCACGACATCCTTGAATACCCGCGCGCTTCCAGACAGATTCACACGAACCTGATCAAGTGCGACAGGCTCAATACTCTGGACACGGTCACGGACAACTTCGCCCCCGTCTTCGGCGAATCGTTTCACCAGCCTGGAGATGACTTGTTGAGGATCGCGCAGCTGAAATCCGTCGTTGTAAAGCACGCCACCCGTAAAGATCGGCGCAAGGGCTGGTTCCAAGTCCTGAACCTCGCCCGCCCCGACTTCAGTAATGGACATCCCCTGATCACGCCGACGCGAGATGTCGTCTTGTGCGGCAACGCGCGTATGAGCATCGGAGTAGAGATAAAGTGTACCGTTGCGCCGAATCAGGTCCATCGCACCGGCAGACTCGAAAAGCGTTAGAGAAGTATCTTCAACATGCCGAAGCAGCGCGCCGAGTGCCGAGATGGTTTGGTCAACCCGTTCACGGCGACAATTACGCAAAAACGAGAGTAGCCAGGGCAGAATTGTGAGTGCATATCCAGGTGAAATCGATAGAGGTCGCTCGGCTCCGAACATCAGTGTCGGCAACGATTTCAGGAGTTTGGGATGGTTGACGGGAATGCAGGCGTAGGGTGCGATGGCGGCGGCGTTGCCGTAACTTGTTTGGCTGCCCGGTGGGTGTGGGTCGACTAAAGTGACACTATGTCCGGCACGCTGCAGATACAGCGCACAGCAACTGCCGACCATTCCGGCCCCGATAACCAGTTTTTGCGTAGAGTCCATTTTTCGACCTTGAAGTATTAAAAAAAGGGGCGGATGGTAGGCTGAGCAAATTTATTGTTTAAACTATTGTATTTCAACACGCCTGTGTCTATCGTTTGGCGTTTTGTGGATCTTACAGAAGAGAAATGATGCTCGGGTGACTGTTTTATGAGGAGGAACTGAAATGAACAAGACTTTTATTCGCTGTGCGCTGGTATTGGCGGCTTTTGCTTTGCCCGGCACCAGCTTGGCGCAGAACGTCAAGATTGGTTTTGTGACCACATTGACGACGGGTGCGGCAGTGATCGGCAA
>JAAZYK010000216.1 GCA_014239685.1 Dehalococcoidia bacterium
CGCGGCCTGTCAGCTGCCGTTTCCAAAGCCAAAGAGCTGGGCCTTATGAAACTCACCATGCCATCAGCCGGAAACGCCGCCGGAGCGATGGCCGCGTACGCTGCGGCGGGTGGGCTTGAATCCAATGTGTTCATGCCAAAGGACGCGCCCTCTGCCAACCAGGCGGAGTGTCTTGCATACGGTGCAAACCTGACACTGGTTGACGGGTTCATCAACGACGCCGGTCGCATATCCGGAGAAGCGGCCGCAGAGCGCGGCCTGTTTGATGTCTCGACCCTCAAAGAGCCGTATCGCGCTGAGGGCAAGAAGACGATGGGATACGAGATCGCCGAACAGTTGGGTTGGAAGTTGCCGGACGTGATTGTGTACCCGACAGGTGGCGGCACGGGAATTGTCGGTATGTGGAAGGCATTCAGCGAAATGGAATGCATGGGTTGGATCGGGCCGGAGCGTCCACGAATGGTGATGGTCCAGGCTGAAGGCTGTGCCCCGTTCGTCAAAGCCTTCGAAGACGGGAAGCGTCATGCCGATCTGTTCCCGAATCCACACACGATTGCAGCCGGGATGCGAGTTCCGATTGGAATTGGCGACTACCTTGTGATCGACGCCGTTCGTGAAAGCAACGGGACAGGACTTACCGTCACCGACGATGAAATGGTTCGTGGCGTGAGAGACCTGTCTTCATATGAGGGGATATTCGCTGCACCGGAGGGCGGGGCATTAGTCGGCGCTTTGAGGAAAATGCTCAACGACGGGACCGTAAGCTCGGACGAGCGCGTCCTACTCCTCATTACCGGCTCCGGTCTCAAGTACCTGGACGTTCTTACCCCTGCGCTTGCTGCGTTGGCATAGTCGCCCTACGACAAACAGGCGCTCGTAGTACCCTAACGCGGCTACCGAAAAGTGCCTGAATTAGTCTGCGAAACGCGTTTATGGCTAACCGCGCAACTGAAATAAGGGACTTACTGTCTACAGACGATGCCCAAATGGCCGGAGTAACCACGGGAGTCGGAGTCGACATCCCAAACGACGAATAACGGACTGATATCTCGATAACCAATCGACGAGGACAGTACCTCGCCAAAACCCAAGTTGAATCAGGTTTACACAAGTCAGGTCAGACTTGAAGGAGCGTCATGAAAAATACAGTCGGATTTGAGGCGCTCTGCCCAACATCGTTCCTGGACCGGAGCGCCTCCGTTTACCCGGACAAGGCGGCCGTCGTATATGGGGACACGACCTACTCGTACGCTGAGTTTTCCGACCGCGTGAGACGACTTGCATCCGCGTTGAAACAAGCAGGAATCGAGTACGGCGATAAGGTCGCATTCCTCGTGCCAAACATCCCAGCGATGCTGGAAGGGCATTATGGCCCGATGCGTCTCGGCGCAATTCTTGTGGCGATCAACATCCGTCTGTCCGCTCGTGAAATTTCCTACATCCTCAACCACTCAGGAGCAAAGGTTCTGGTGTTCGATTCCGAGTACGCATCGGTCATAGGGTCCATTAAAGCCGAAGTCCCCGGCGTGACCACATTTGTGCAAACAGTCGATACCTTTCCACGAGCTGACGATATCGAAGGTCCAGACTATGAAGAGTTTCTGGCATCAGCCCCGGACGAAGATCCGTCGGTAAGACTTAATTCCGAGATGGACTCGATCGCGATCGACTACACGTCCGGGACAACCGGGATGCCGAAAGGTGTGGAGTACAGCGGGCGCGGAGCGTATCTCTCGGCGCTCGGAGAAGCGCTTGAGATCGGTATCGACTGGCGCAGCGTGTATCTCTGGACTCTCCCTATGTTCCATTGCAACGGCTGGTGCTTCACTTGGGCCGTAACCGCAGTCGGCGGCACTCACGTATGCCTCCGCAGAGTGGACGCTGGCGATGTGTATGACCTCGTATCCAACAAGAGCGTGAGTCACATGTGTGCCGCTCCGACTGTGCTCACAGCCCTCTACTCCTCTCCGCTCGCCGGTGAGGGCAAGCTAGCCGATGTACGGATCATGACGGCGGGAGCGCCACCAGCTCCACAGGTCATCCGCTCTATAGAGGACATGGGCGCAGTGATCGTCCACACATACGGGCTTACCGAGACATACGGCCCGATAACCGTTTCGGCAGAGCAACCCGAGTGGGATTCGATGGAGACTCACAAGCGTGCGGATCTCAAATCACGCCAGGGTGTGCCGTTCGTCCTCGCCGAGCCAGGCTTAAGAGTGGTCGACGAAAACATGAACGACGTTCCGCGCGACGCCGAGACCATGGGTGAAGTCGTGATGCGCGGAAACATGATCATGTCTGGTTACTACAACGACCCAAAAGCGACGGCGACGGCTTTTGCAGG
>JAAZYK010000217.1 GCA_014239685.1 Dehalococcoidia bacterium
CAGGGTGACTACCTCTTTGTTCGGTCGATGGCCGCAGCGCTTTGCCTGGACTTGGTCCTCTATGTGAACACCAGCCGCGCCAGCGCGCGCCAGCTCCTTAACGGCCTTGTTGATCATGAAGGCATTGCCCCAACCCGTGTCTGCGTCGACCAGCAGAGGTAAGCTGCTCGCTCCAGTCACCCGGCGCACGTCTTCTACAACATCGTTGAGCGTAGTCATGCCTAGATCTGGTAGCCCGTAAGAAGCACCGGCAACACCTGAGCCTGACAGGTAGATAGCTCGATATTCGGCAGCCTCCGCCATCATGGCGTGGTAGGCGTTGATCACGCCCGGCATCTGAAGGGGGCGCTCCGCGGCGACGGCCTCGCGAAGTTTTTTGCCGGGGCTGATTACTGTCGTGATAACGGTCTCCTGTCGGCTGACCCTGTATGGTCTGGATCAAGTTCATGGGGAGCTAGACGTTAGGCGAGCCCTCTTCAACTGTGACATCGGTGATCTGCGGGGCGTGTAATTTCAGCGACATCGTCATGAACATCTCGACGTTGTCGCGCGTGGGCACGCACTCCGGGCACTCTTCATTGACGCCTGGCAAGTACTTCACGTGGAGCGACGTGTCGCCGAGATCAACCAGTTCCAGCCGTCCGCCTTCGCTGGCGACCATCGTTTCGATGTTCTCGAGGACCATATTTACCTGGGGATCAGATGTCGAAGCGACCATGTGTATGTCCTTTGGGGCCGCAATGGCCTTCGGATTCAAAACGTACGTCGTTTTCGGAGGTCCATTTAGGGACCGCCCATGCTTCTTTCACGTTTGGTTGTTTCGCTAATTATATGAACCAAGGTGTTTATAGGGTATTGGCTGCTACCATCCGGACGGGCTCAACGTGGTGAAAGGTGATCGTCTGGGAGGACGAGAGTGCCCCACGCGGATAGCAAGGGTGTATAGATCTACTACGAGGATGAAGAGAATTCTGACGGGCCATCGCTGGTGTGGCCTAAGTTGGTCCACCCGTGAAAGGGTTCTTAACTCCGGTCGCCGTACCGTAATCCATTTGGCGACAATTACTCAAGAAGATGTGTGTTGGGCCGGCCGTTTTGATGGCCGCTTCCGCACTTTGGCACAGAGGATTTTGATGACATACGTAGACAACGACGGCATACGCATCAACTACGAGGTCGTGGGCGACTCCACCAATCTGCCGTTGGTTTTACAACACGGTACTTCGGGCGATCTGAACACTTGGCGAGACCGAGGTTTTGTCGAGAGACTGGTGGACCGGTATCTGCTTGTATTGATCGATGCCCGGGGCGCAGGGCAGAGCGATAAGCCGCATGATGTCGAGTCGTTCTCGCAGGTTAAAAGGGCATCCGATGTGATCGCCGTACTGGATGATCTTGGGATTGAGCGGACGCATTTCTTTGGCTATTCGATGGGCGGGTTGATCGGGGCAGCGGTGCTTCAACATCACCCGGATCGCTTGCTAAGTGTCACTCTCGGTGGGTATAGCCCATACGATCCCAAATCTCTTGCGAAGCCACCCGCTACCCAGGCCGAGTACGACCATGAGGTCAAGAATCGCCACGGACTCTCTGACGAGGACCGGATTCGCCTACTAAGGAATGACGTGATTGCTTTGCACGCGTCGATTGCCTCTTGGGCGGGATCTGAAAGTTCGGAAGAAACCCTTCAGAATTCGGTGCCCAAGATGTTCTTCTGCGGAACCGAGGATCCGTCCTTTGAAGGCTCGAAACGGGCGGGCACTGAGGCTAACGACTCCAGATTCTTCCCCGTCGAGGGCGCAGACCACGGAGGCGCGGGCGGTGCTGTGGATATCGCAACGCCTCGGATCCTCGAGTTTCTCGGATCCCAGTCCAATGTTGGCGTTGCCGGAGACTAATCCTCGCCGTATTAACGAGCTATCAGAACGTCCTGAACCTACCAATATCGACCCAGGTGAATGGAGCATTGAATGAGCACGGCCGACAAACTCGATATCACGTTGGGAGACGCCATATTCTCGCTGCGGGCGATCCGCCGCATCAAGCCGGACCCTATCGCGGATGCTGATCTGAATAGCATATTGGACGCGGCCCGACAGGCGCCGAACGGGGCGAATCGGCAGCCTTGGCATTTTGTGGTGCTGCAGGACGCTGACGTCCGAAAAAGATTTGGAGAGCTGTACCGTGTGGCGTGGTGGGCAAAGCGAAATGACGAGGGCTTTTTCAAGCCCGCGGACATCCCGGATCACTACAAGCTGGCTATGACACTTGCCGACAATATTGGTGAGGTTCCAGCGATCGTACTGGTCTGCACCACGTCTCCTG
>JAAZYK010000218.1 GCA_014239685.1 Dehalococcoidia bacterium
CGCCGCCATCTTCCCTGTGATGTCTATGGTCGCAATATATGTAACTCCCCGGCGTCTAGGGCCGTCACGCCCATACATAATCGCCATTCTGATGGGAATAAGCGTTTTCTTCCTCACCGTTCTAGTGACGCTTGCCGACCCGTTCGCTCCTGCCCTTTTCGATGATGACCGTGGCATCGGCGTTAACCCACTTCTGCGACACCCAGGCATGTTCATACATCCGCCACTACAGATGGCAGGCCTTGTAGGCGTCGCTATCCCGTTCGCGTTCGTCGGCGGGGCGATGATCGCCGGTCAGACTCGTGACCAGTGGTTGGACGCCGCCAGAGTCAGCGCAATCGCCGTCTGGGCGACACTAAGCGCAGGCCTCCTTATAGGAGCATGGTGGGCTTACACGATTCTCGGCTGGGGTGGCTACTGGAGCTGGGACCCGATCGAAAACGTCGCCATCATGCCATGGCTGGTTCTCACCGCGTTCATCCACTCAGTGATGGTCCAGCAGCGACGTGGCATGTTCAGGATGTGGAACATCGCCCTGCTCTCGATGGCGTTTGTGCTGTCACAGTTTGGACTGTTCATCAACCGTGGTGGTCCGGTCGTATCGGTCCACTCATTCGGGGCCTCGACTATCGGAGGCGTGTTTCTGGGCTTCATGCTGTTCAGCCTTTTATTTGCGCTCATTGTGTTCCTATGGCGCTACCCGATGCTCAGAAGTGACCGTCCCCTTGAATCGTTCTTATCCCGTGAAGCGAGTTTCCTTGTAAACAACTTCCTGTTCCTCGGGGTGACATTCGTGACTCTCTGGGGCGTCCTGTTCCCGTTGTTCTCTGAATTCGCAAACGACGAGACGGTCACCGTTTCGGCCCCTTGGTACAACCAGATAAACGGCCCGATCCTTCTCGCTATCGTCATTCTGATGGGCGTCGGGCCACTGTTACCCTGGCGTCGCACCACCCTGACAAGCGCGCAGCGATGGCTCAGCATCCCTATCGGTATCAACCTCGGAACTATGGCTCTGCTCTGGGTATGGGGCGTACACGATTTGTGGGCGATTGTCGGGTTTGGAGCACTTGCCATGGTCATGTCTGCGGTGCTCGAGGAGTGGTACCGCGGCACGATGGCGCAACGCCGGGCCGGTCTTAATTTTGCGACCGGTTGGTGGCGGATGGTAAGCGGAAACCGACCTCGACACGGCGGTTATATCGTGCACATCGCGATAATCGCCCTTGGCATCGGAATCATCGGCACGAACTTCTTTCATCAGAGGGCCGATGTGGTGCTCGCGCCGGGGGAAAGCTTCAGCCTCGATGAATATCGGGTCGAATACATCAGCACGGAGAACGAACAGCGTGTAGACCGGATTTCAGAGTGGGCGAACGTCGACGTATATAAAGACAACAAACAAATCGCCAGCCTCACGCCGTGGCGCGCCTTCTACCCTGTATTCAATATGGCTTCCGTTCGCGCCTCCGTACACAACGTCCCCCTCGTGGATATCCCTGGCCTGCCATCATATCTGGACCCGGGTCTGGAAGACCTGTACCTAGTCCCAAGCGAGTTCCTTGAAGATGGCCGCGTAGTATTGCGTATCAGCATCAATCCGGCGGCATGGTGGCTCTGGGTGTCGGGTCCGATATTTGTCATTGGGACGATGATCGCCCTGTGGCCGGCTCCTCTTCTGGAGCGTCGTACTGTGCCAGCACGTACCCGAACCTTGTCTATGCCTCAGGCCGGCAGTTCCGTAGGTGTGTGAATCTTGTTTCAAAACAAAATGTCATGCCGATAGCACTTGGGGCCATAGTTGCCCTTATATCGCTGGTCGTAATCGCCATCCCATTCATACGTCGATCCGGCGCAGTGCTATCCGCGCGGCACAGCGCCGAGGTTGAACGACTGACCAGGCTCAGGTCTGATCTTTACGATCAGATCGGTCAGTTACAGACTGACTATGGAGCGAATACGGTCACGGATGAGGATTATCAGCACCAACTTCTTGAACTGAGGATAGGGGCCGCTGAAACGATAAGACTCCTCGACCAGCTTGGATATGAGGATGAACCTCAGGATGCCCCGACGGCTCTCAAGCGTGAAGTGCTCGAGGAAGAGATCGCAGCGCTCAGACAGGCCGGTTCCAGACGGAATATTGGGACCGGTGAAGATTCGGAGTCCGGCGGCGCCTGAAAGGCAGAGTTAAGGAACAAGTGATAACTGCCCAATTGGTATCTTCAGGAAGGTACAAAAATTATATAAAGGTCCTGATTATCACGGCGCTATTTCCCGTTATAACTCTGTTTGGCAACAATGTCCTCGCGC
>JAAZYK010000219.1 GCA_014239685.1 Dehalococcoidia bacterium
TGGTTCCAGTCCCAGGTGGAGGCGATTCGCGCCACCGGGTCGGAGTTTGGCAACACTAACTCGAAGGTGGGCCAAAAGATCCAAATCGAATTCGTCAGCGTCAATCCGACGGGCCCGCTTCACGTTGGTCACGCACGGGGTGCTGTAATCGGCAGCGGTCTGGCCAACTTGCTCGAAGCATCCGGTGCAAATGTCACACGTGAATACTACGTAAACGACGCTGGAAATCAGATGCGGGTTTACACCGAAACACTGTACTCCCGTTATATGCAGGCGGCAGGCTATGACGTGCCACTTCCCGAGACATCGTATCCCGGAGAGTACGTTGCCGAGCAGGCCCAGCAGATATTTGAAGATGACGGCGGCGCGCTGGCTGACCTGCCAAAAGAAGAGACGATCGCTGCCTTATACAAGCCCGGCCTTGAGCGGAACTTGGCGTTAATCAAGACGGATTTGCAAGACCTCAACATCATCTACGACGTGTGGTTTAGCGAGCAGTCGTTATTCGATAGCGGTCGCTTCGATACCACAATGAAAGAATTGGAAGATGAAGGCTTTATAGTCGACCGCGACGGCGCTCGCTGGTTTGCTTCCACCCAACTCGGCGAAGATAAAGACAACGTAGTTATCCGCAGCTCGGGCGGTCACACATATTTCGCAAGCGACATCGTCTACCACGCAGAGAAATTCAAAGAGCGCAATTTCGACCAGGTGATCGACGTCTGGGGAGCAGACCATCACGGCCACGTCGCGCGCATGAATGCGGCCGTCAAAGCACTCGGCGTTGACCCCGATAAACTGACGATCATTCTTAACCAGCTCGTGTCGTTCAAAGAAGACGGCGAGTCGCTTCGTTTCAGCAAGCGCAAGAATGTCATCGTTACGGTGCGGGATCTTGTGGAGGATGTAGGAGCCGACGCGGTCCGGTACATGTTCTTGAGCCGTGGTGCAGAGAGCCAGATGGAGTTTGATCTGGACTTGGCCCGCAAGCAGTCGCCCGAGAATCCGGTCTATTACATCCAGTACGCGCACGCCCGGTTGTCGGGAATTCTTCGAAACGCCGTTGAGAAGGGTATCGATTGGGCGGGCGGCGACGTTTCACTTCTCACGCACAACCTCGAGATCGCGCTCGTTCGGCAAATCACAGCGTTGCCAGATGTCGTCGATCGGGCCGCGGATCGACTTGAACCGCAACAGGTTCCGCACTACGCGACTGAGGTTGCAAGGGCGCTGCAGAGGTTCTATGACGCCTGCCGGGTGATCTCAGAGGATGAAGACGATCTACCGGTATCGAAGGCTCGATTGAAGCTGGTAGAGGCGGCACAAATTGCTATTGCGAGATGCCTCTCGCTCATGGGTATGGATGCTCCGGAGCGGATGTGACGTTCAGGTCTTGGCACTGCGATGGGGTCCATCGGGAGTGCGTTGCTGCCCGCATTATTTGCGTCCGACTGTAATGCGGTTGAGTTCTATTCGAATCCCCCACTGGCCTTGTAGCGCGGGATTGCTTCGACGTAGTGGTCAGTAGCGTGCTTGATCATCTCCCTGTGGCTGTCCTTCAGCTCGCCTCTGATACGCCCAGGGGTGCCTAGCACAAGCGATCCATCCGGCACGACCATGCTCTCGACGACCGTCGAGTTTGCGCCGACAAGGCAGTCGTTTCCTATCTCACATCCGCCGTTCAATACGGCGCCGTTCCCGAGAAGGCAGTTGTCGCCCACCTTTGTTGCGTGGCACACGACATTATGGCCGATGGTCGTGTGGCTGCCAATCTCGGCCGGGTAATCCGCGTGCAGGACGGAGTTGTCCTGAATGTTCGTGTAACTGCCGATCTTGATCTTGCCGCTATCGGCACGGATAACCACGCCGGGCCAGATACTCGCCATCTCTCCGACCTCGACATCGCCAATCAGGTAGGCGGTTTCACTTATGAAAGCCGTGGGATGGATCTGCGGTGTCTTGCCGTCCAGCGTCTTGAGCATCCATACCTCTCAGGGGATTTTATTTGTGTGCGGGCCGCGGGATGTCCGGGCCAGCGAACAGGATAACGGTGTCGGAGCGTTTTCAGGCACTAATGTTGTTCCGAACGTCCGTTGCTTTCATCTTCGACTTGAATTGGGATCGAACGATCTGGCGGTAACCTTGTGCAAGGCGCTGAGCGTGGTAGCGCAGAGCTCAGCGAGGTGTGGATAAAAGCGTTTACTCCAATCGAATTCAAGATGACAGTGTTTGCGCGTGAGTTCGCGTGTATCGGTCATCTCGATTGAAG
>JAAZYK010000021.1:0-18792 GCA_014239685.1 Dehalococcoidia bacterium
TTGCAAACAACTTGAGCGATACCGCAGGCGACCCACCAGATAACACGCAAAACACCGGCAACGGCGATAGGTCCACACCCTCCAAAGGCGCGGATTCTGGCACCGGATATGACGGCGCCGTACCAGAATCGTCAGCAACAAGTAACGCTCCACGCCAGCACAAGATGTTCTACGGGTGGTGGATCGTCCTCGCCTCGGTGTTCTCAAACGGCACCGGTGGTGCGATCCATTGGCAGGGCTTCGCCGTCTTCTTCCTGCCGGTCACCGAAAGTCTTGGTCTGAGCCGATTCCAGACCTCTCTGGTGTTCTCATTTGCGCGCCTGGAAAACGGGTTGATGGGACCGTTCACCGGCTATCTGATAGATCGTTTCGGGCCGCGCTGGATGGCGTTCTTCGGTTCGCTTATCGTCGGCATCGGGTACATCGTTCTGGCGACCACGAACACCTATTACCAGTTCCTGTTCGTATACATCGCTGTGATATCGGTCGGCGCATCGACAAGCTTCATGCAAGCATCGATGGCGGTACTCAACACCTGGTTTATCCGGCGCCGCGGTCTCGTGATGGGCATCAACGCCGCGGGGATGCGAGGCGGCGCTGCGATTTTTATCCCGACGCTCGGCTGGCTCTTGTCCATCTACTCATGGCAGACCGTATCCGTCGGCATCGGACTGATGATGATCTTCTGGGTCGCGCCATTCGCCCTGACCTACCGGAGGTCGCCGGAGTCGTACGGCATGCTTCCGGATGGCGATACGCGGGCGATACGGGCTGCAGCCGAACGCGCCGCAGGTGGCGCATTCAGGACTGACCAGGCCTGGGGAGTCAAAGAGGCAATTCGGACCTCTGCCTACTGGCTCCTTGCATTGGCGACCACGCTGCGCCTGGGAGTCACAAGCGCCATCCAACTTCACGCCATCGCAATTTTCGTTTGGAAGGGTGAAAGCGCAGTAGCCGGGGCTGCAATGCTCGGGGCCGTCTCGGCGATTGCCATCCCGATCATCCTTCTCATGGGATGGTTGTCCGACCGCGTGGCACGCGGACCGCTGCTGTTCGCTGCTTATTCGGTATCGGCGATCGGTCTACTGCTTCTGAACTTCGTAGAAGGCACAATCCCGGTCTTTATAGCGTTCGCCTTGTTCGCCCCAGCGCAGGCATCTGCGTCCGTTAATTGGTCGCTCGTCGGAGATTTGTTCGGACGGCGTAATTTCGCAACACTTCGAGGACTCCTTGCGCCGATGTATAACGGGGCGACCGTTGTCACCGCCGCCGGCGCGGGATACATGTACGACCGGACCGAGTCATACACAATTGTTCTCCTCGGAGGCGCGGTCCTCTTGGCTAGTGCAGCATTAACATTCTTCGTGCTGAAACCGCCAACCCGGTCAGACAAACGACTCGACAGTGCCACTCCGGATGCTACCCCATCAGCCACTTAGCCTCGACAGGAATTGAAAAGCATATGAGCGCAGAAACAAAGATTTCCGAACTAAAACTGGACCTGTCCCACCCCGCGACGCCGCTTGGAAATTACGTCGAGGTTGTCACTACCGGAAACCTGGTTTATCTGGCGGGGCACGGGCCACGCAGCGGTGGGCCGAACGGAAAATGGCTGGCCGGTAAGCTCGGCGATGACATGACTGTGGAACAGGGCTACGAGGCAGCGCGCCTGACCGGAATCGGGTTGCTGACGACGCTTCGTCACGAGATCGACAGTTTGGACCGCGTAAATCGGATCGTCAAAGCGCTCTGCATGGTCAACGCAACCGCCGATTTCACACAGCACCCGGCCGTAGCAAACGGATTCTCAGACCTCATGGTTGAGGTATTCGAAGAGAAAGGCCGTCACGCACGATCAGCGGTCGGAATGCAATCACTGCCAAACAATATCCCGTTTGAGGCGGAGATGATCGTAGAGATAACGCCGGAGTAATCGACCAGTAGCACCGTATTCGGTCGCGTACTAAACTGCCGTTCACTAACAAATAATCGCCCTACGGGGCTGGAGCATCAAATGGCCGGAATCACCATCACCGGTTTCAATCACATCGCCTATCCGATCTCGACGCGCGCACACACCCTGCCGTTATATAGAGACATTCTTGGGCTCGCCGTGATCCCGTCCATGGTGGACGGGCCTGCCGTCATTTGGACGCAGATGGAAAGCGGCACAATGATCCACCCCATCGAATCTTCCGAGCCGGGCAAATTGGGCACATTCCACTTGGCATTTGGTGTGGAAAGTGTTCCCGACGCGATTGCCTCTCTTGAGGCCTCGGGTATTGAGGTCACGTCCAGCGGTGAGCGGTACGACGGTCAGGAATTCGCGTTTGTGAATGACCCCGACGGTAATCGTCTGGAGTTCGCCAGCGCCAACAATCGCAAACCCCACGGACGGGTATGCGACGAATGGGGTGTAACGACGAATGGCGATGGTCCGGCAAGTCGTCACCAGAAGTCGGATGCGCCGATACGAGTACTGTCTGCGGAACACGCAGCCGTGCCGGTGACTGACCGAAAGCGTGCGATCACGTTCTACAGGGATGTTGTTGGTCTCGAAATAATTCCCTCCATGGTGGAAACGGACGGCCTTACGTGGCTCGGCCTGCCGAACGGTTCGATGCTCCATCTCGTGGAGACGGAGCAAGGCGACGCACACACGTACCACGGCGGATTTGTCGTTGAGGACTTAGATGGAGCGATCAACACGATCCAACAATTGGATGCCGAGAACATAAATATCGGTGACCGGCTAGATGGCCGCCGTGCCCTCCATTTCGACGACCCCGACGGCAATCACGTGGAGTTGGTGTCAAACAACCCAGCCCGCTCCGGCCACCGCGTCGCGGACGAGTGGGGATACACAAAGGACATTTAAATCCTTGGCCCGTTGTAGGAGGGTTTGAGGGAGTGGAAAGACCAATTATGGGATATCGGTGGCTATCAGCCGACCCCACGCCGTCTTATCGGAGTTGATGTAGCCAAGTCCACTTGCACACTGCCTTTCCTCGGAAAATCCCCTTTATCCTGCTCCTTATCGCGACGGGGAGACTCTTCTCGTGATTCTAAATGAGCGTCCAGTCATGACATCACGGCGACATGACGGCAGTATCGAATCAGGCGCCTCGCCTCAATACCCAAATGGAGACCCAGATGCCAGAGTTCCACATGAACCGTATCCAGCACTGGATGTTCCCTGTCGAAGACCGAATGACCGCTGTTCCGTTCTATCGTGACCTACTGGGCCTGCACCTCGTCCCCGCATTTGAGTCATCCCCCGGCGTGACCATGATGGAGACCGACGACGGCACGATGGTTCATCTGAGCCAGAAGACGGAGCGCACACCACCAACCCACGTCGCATTTGATGTAGACGATTTCGATGCGCTTCACGCTCGTCTGACCGAGCTAGGCCACGAGATTGATGGCCCAGTGAAACGTGCAGACGGCCGGCCAGCCATGAAGGTCAACGACCCTAGCGGCAACACGGTCGAGTTCACCACCGGACCCGGACCCATAAAACGGGACGTGGTCGTGGACGAATGGGGACGTACCTCCGAACGCCCGGCAGACGGGTCCGAACCGGACCTCAGTGGTATCGATCCGGATTTCCATATGAACCGTGTCCAGCACGTCATGTTCCCGATCGACGACAGAGAGACCACACTCCCGTTCTACCGTGACCTGCTCGGACTAAAGATCGTCCCCGCTTTCGAGAACGGCCCTGGCGTGATCTTCATGGAGACCGACGACGGCACAATGTTCCACATGAGCGAACCGGGCGCAGCGACGCCGCCGGCACACGTCGCATTTGAGGTAGATGATTTTGACGCCGTACACAGTCGCCTTGTGGAACTTGGCTACAAGATCCAGGGTCCAGAGAAGCGGGGCGATGGACGTCCGGCGATGAAGATAGAAGACCCGGACGGAAATTGCGTTGAGTTCACCACCGGACCCGGCCCGATCTCGATAGCCGACCGCGTCGTAGATGAGTGGGGCCACACCTCAATACCGGGACGTGACCGACTGGAATAGATGTGCCGGACGATTCAGTCTGCACATTCCTGTCAACTCACAGAGACGACCGGTAGTCTGTATCGGTTAGTAGTAAACGTCCGAAATCCCCACCAACAAATAGAAAACTGTCCACCGTTTGAGCAGCTCCAGCGACAACAATCCGGAAAATGAACATGAGGCTCAGCCTCTTTCATCTATGGGCCGAAACGCGCGTCCGGTTCGCGCCCCGGCGCCATCCATCGGTTCTGGTGGTTTCAGTCGCTCATCGCTCTTGTGGACCCTGTACATCCCCAGTTTCCTACTGCAGATAGGCGTCGGGATGCTCATCCCGGTGCTACCGAGCTTCATCGAGGAGATGGGCGTCGGGATCGGGCTGGTCGGGTTGGGTGTTTCGGGAGTCCTGATCGGTACGATGATTTTCGACGTACCAGCGGGTCTACTAGTAGGTCGATTCGGCCACAAACAAACCATGCTCGCGGGCACAGCGCTTCTCGGCGTAATCGCCCTGATCACGGCGTTCACCACCAACTTCCCGGCGCTTATGGTCCTCCGACTCTTGTCTGGAGTGGCGATGGCTCTGTGGTCTATATCCCGGATGGCCTACGTATCCGACACCGTGCCGTCCGCAGCCCGAGGCAAGACACTTGCGACGTTTGGCGGCGTCGGAAGATTCGGCGCATTCGCCGGTCCAGTAATCGGCGGGATCATCGGCGCCCAGATCAGCCTGGAAGCGGTCTTCATCGCGCAGGCTTTGATCTCGGCAGCGACGATGATCATGCTGATTGCGTTCACCCAGGAAATCGGCGGCGACAGGACAGATCAACTTAGACGCCAGGGACGTTCCTCTGTGATGAGGACCCTCATTGACAACGGCTCCGGTTTAGCCAGAGGCGGCACGGCGATGGTGTCGCTCCAACTTGTACGCCGAGGCCGAGAATTACTACTACCGCTCTGGGGCGCGCACCTCGGCCTCGATGTGGACCAGATCGGATACGTGATAGGCGCCGCAGCCGCTATGGACATGGCGATATTCGCCCCGGTCGGCTATGTGATGGACCGGTACGGCCGAAAATACATGTCGATCCCAAGCTTTCTTGTCCTAGGAGCGGGAATGGCATTGCTCCCACTCAGCGGCGATATCTGGAGCTTCAGCGCAATCGCCGTGTTCACCGGATTTGGGAATGGGCTAAGTAGCGGTGCGATGATGACGCTCGGGGCAGATCTCGCGCCCAGACAGCGTACCGGAGAGTTCATTGGAGTCTGGCGACTCATCGGCGACATCGGAGGCGCGTCCGGGCCGATCATTGTCGGACAGATTGCGACCGTGGTCACGCTTGGATGGTCGTCGATATTCATTGCAGGTTTTGGGTTTCTTGGAGCGTCCGGTGTGTATTTCATCGTGCCTGAAACGCTGCGGCGAGATAAGGATTCAACGCTTCCGACGGCATCCCCCGACCCGGTCGGCTCTGGTCGCTCCAGTAATTCCGGGGACTAAGGCGAAAAAAAAGTTGAATCCCACGCTCCGGCCTTCCCGTTCCTGTGCCGTAGCGCTTAGTCTCTACCACAACAAATTACGGTCTGCGCGGTTCGGGCAACCCACCAGCAAGTAGGAGAACGTCGATGGGATACGAATTCATATCGTACGAAAAGAAGGGCCGCATCGTGTACGTCACGATCGAGCGTCCGGAACGACTCAACGCGCTGCACCCCCCGGCCAACCTTGAGCTATACAACGCCTTTACCGAGTTCAACAACGACCCGGATGCCTGGGTGGCGATCATCACCGGGACCGGTGAAAAAGCCTTCAGCGCCGGAAACGATCTCGTGTACACGTCCCAGAACTGGGCTGAGCGAGAGTCAAACGCTATACGTGCGCCATTTGGCGGAATCACATCCCACTTTGAGTGCTGGAAACCTATCATCGGCGCCGTCAACGGCTACGCCCTCGGTGGTGGATTCGAATTGGCGATGGCTTGCGACATCATCATCATGGCAGACCACGCACAGGTCGGACTTCCGGAGCCTCGGGTCGGCCTCATCGCGGGCGCGGGCGGTGTCCACAAACTCCCCCGACACATCCCGATCAAGATCGCTATGGGCATGATGTTGACGGCGACCCGCATCGACGCCGCAGAGGCATACAGGCTGGGGATTGCAAACGAGGTGGTGCCGCAGGCCGATCTCATGGCGACCGCAGAAAAATGGGCGAACCAGATCCTTGAGGTCGCGCCGCTATCAGCGAGAGCAAGCAAGCAAATGGCTTATCAGGGCCTAGCCTCATCTGTAGAGGTTGCTTTCGACCGCAAGTACTCGGAAGAAGCGAAATTTCTGGCCTCCGACGACCGCAGGGAAGGTCCTCTGGCCTTCGCCGAGAAACGCAAGCCAAACTGGACCGGGAAGTAAGGTTAAAACAACATCCCCCTCCTGCAGCAGGAGGGGGATCTGAGCTCATTACTTGCGATTGCGTCGCTTAATCGGCGGCGGCGGCCTTGACGTTCGCCCGAACCTGCTTCTTCATGTTGTCAAAGAACTGCTTCATAAGCAGTTTCGCAACTCCACCAAGCATCCGTTGTCCGACACGGGCAAACAGCCCGGCGATTTCCCCCTCGCCCTCGACATTCACCACGGTCTCGCCCGGCTTGCCCTCTGAAAGTGTGAATAGGGCTGAGCCATTCATAGCACCTTTCGCGCCCTTACCTTCCACCAAGAGTTTGAATGATGACGTGGGGTGCTGATCTATCAGCACTACGCGGCCGGAGTATTCCCCGCGTATCGTTGCAACCCCGACACTCAGATCGACGGTATACGCGTCGTCCCCATCTGGTGTGAACGACTTTGTGCCAGGTATCGATTGCGCAAGTGCGTCCGGGTCGAGCAGTACGGACCAGACGGTCTCGGGGTCAGCTGGGAGTTTGTACGAACCGTTGATCTTCATACCGGTTTATTTCCTTCAATAATTACTTCGCACCTTCCAAGATAACCCAGCAAAGTAACCTTTGCGTTACGACTCATTCCCGATTGCCGTAAATCCGTATTACATCGTTGATGCAGACGATTCCCTCCTTGCATCGTCTCAAATCAACATGCAAGATGCGGGTCTACCTTGAAACAAGTGGCAAGGGGCCGACCATGTCGACCGAGATCACTGTCACCGTGAACGGAACCGCGCACACCGAAGCCGTGGAGCCTCGTCTCCTTCTGGCACATTTCCTACGCGACGTTCTTGATCTCACGGGGACACACGTCGGGTGTGACACAAGCCAGTGTGGCGCGTGCACAGTGCACCTGAATGGCGAAGCAGTTAAATCATGCACGGTATTTGCCGTCCAAGCCGATGGTGCGGAAGTGACCACCATTGAAGGTCTCGCCGACGGTGATACCTACTCGAATGTCCAACAGGGTTTCTGGGATGAGCACGGCCTCCAGTGCGGATTCTGCACACCGGGCATGATTATGACCTCGGAAGCGCTACTCAAGCAGAACCCGAACCCGACAGAAGAAGAGATTCGGGAAGGGATCGCTGGCAATTACTGCCGTTGCACCGGGTACCAGAACATTGTCAACGCCATCGGCGCTGCCGCGAAAGCGGGTAAGTAAACATGGCTGTAGCAACTTTTGGAGAGAGCGTAAAACGTACTGAAGACCCACGGCTGATCACTGGCCGAGGCAAGTACGTAGACGATGTCCGCCTGACCGGAATGGCGCATTTGGCGTTCGTGCGAAGCACGTACGGCCACGCGAACATCAAGAGCATCGACACCTCGGCTGCCCTGAATGCTCCCGGCGTCATCGCCGTGTTCACCGGTGCGGACTTGCAGGAAGAACTCGGAGGACTGCCCGTCGGCTGGATGCTGCCAGACTTAAAACAGCCACCCCACCCTCCTCTCGCATATGAAACGGTCCGATACCTCGGCGACGCAGTTGCCGTAATTGTTGCGGATTCCGCTTACCAGGCCAATGACGCAGTAGACCTGGTCGAAGTCGACTATGAAGTTCTTCCGGCTATCGTGAACGGTGAGGAGGCGACTAAAGACGGCGCACCTCAACTTCACGAGGAAGCCCCGAACAACATCGGCTTCGACTGGGAAGTCGGCGGCGGTGACTACGCCGAGGCGATCAAAGACCCCGACGTGATCGTGGTGAAAGAGCGCATCGTCAACCAGCGCCTGATCCCGAACTCTATGGAAACTCGCGGCGTCGTTGCAGATTATGACGTCGGCAAGGGCAACATCACTCTTTACACCTCCACCCAGATCCCTCACTTGGTCAAACTGCTGTTCTCGTTGGTCACCGGCTGGCCTGAGCAGAAGGTTCGGGTAATTGCTCCTGACGTCGGTGGAGGATTCGGCAGTAAGCTTTATCTGTACGCAGAAGAAGTGGTCGCAGGGATCGTAGCCCGACAGGTCAAACGTCCGGTCAAGTGGATCGAGTCTCGTTCCGAGGCTTACGTCTCCACTGCACACGGACGTGACCACATCTGTGACGCAGAGATTGCCGGTAAAAAAGACGGCGAAATCGTTGGCATCAAGGTGGACCTGTACGCAAACCTGGGTGCTTACCTCTCTACCTTCGCCCCTTTGATTCCGACATACCTGTTCGGATTGATGCTCGGCGGGGTTTACAAAATGCCGAACATTGATTGCAAGGTCCACGGGGTGTTCACCAACACCACACCGGTCGACGCATACCGTGGCGCAGGTCGCCCGGAAGCGGCGTACCTGGTAGAACGCATGGTGAGCCGGTTCGCTCAGGAAATTGGGCGTGATCCGATCGTTGTACGACGGAAGAACATGCTTCAGGCGCACAAGAACGGCCGTGAAGTCACGACCGGCGTCATGTACGACTCCGGTGACTACAAGGGCAACCTTAACAAGGCGCTGGAGATCTTCGACTACAAGCAGTTCCGAGCAGACCAGCGGGCCGCTCGGCGCGAGGGCAAACTTCTTGGAGTTGGCATCGCTACCTACATCGAGATCTGCGGCATGGCGCCTTCCGCCGTCGCATCATCCCTTGGTGCTGGTGCAGGCCTCTGGGAGAGCAGTAACGTCCGGGTCCACCCGACGGGTAAAGCGACGATATATATCGGCACATCTCCCCACGGACAGGGTCACGAGACGACAATGGCGCAGCTCGTTTCAAGCGAACTCGGGATCCCGGTCGAGGACATTGAAGTCCTGCACGGCGATACCGACCAGGGTCAGTTTGGCACCGGCACGTTCGGAAGTCGAAGTCTGGCGGTCGGCGGCGCGGCACTCTTCAACAGCCTGCAAAAAGTGAAGGCCAAGACACACCGTCTCGCTTCACATTTGCTCGAAGCTGACCCCAAATTTGTGACGTTCAGCAACGGCACTTTCGCGGTCGAAGACATCGCAGACAAGACGCTGACCATCCAAGAAGTAGCGGGACAAGCCTACGCCGCCGCAAACCTGCCTGATGGAATGGAGCCTGGACTCGAAGAAGTCAGCTTCTTCGACCCACAAAACTTCGCATGGCCGAATGGCACGCACATTTGTGTCGTCGAGATCGAGCAGGATACCGGCAAGGTAGAGGTCCAGCGCTACGTGGCAGTGGACGACTTCGGAAACGTGCTGAACCCGATGATTGTGGACGGCATGACACATGGAGGCGTAGCACAGGGCATCGGTCAGGCGTTGAGTGAGCAGGCCGTCTACACCGACGACGGACAACTACTGTCCGGGTCGTTGATGGATTACGCACTGCCGTCCGCGGACATGTTCCCGATGATGGAGTTGGACCGAACGGTTTCACCATCTCCATCTAACCCGATCGGGGTCAAGGGTGCCGGTGAGGCGGGAACTATTGCCGCCAGCCCGGCAGTGATGAACGCCGTCGTTGATGCACTTGCGCACCTAGGCGTGATGCACATGGACATGCCAGCCACTTCTGAAAAGGTGTGGCGAGCTATCCAAGACGCTAAAGAAGCACAACGAGCAGCGCGTGCAACAGCCCGCGCTGCCAAGTAGTTCGGAGGGCTTAGATATGGTTACAAGTAACTTCGAATACTTTGCGCCTGCCTCTGTGGATGAGGCAACAAGCCTCTTATCCAAGTACAGGGGAGAAGCAAAGGTCCTTGCCGGTGGTCACAGCCTCATCCCGATGATGAAGCTGCGCCTAGCCGAACCAGGGATTCTGGTTGACATCGGCCAGATAGAAGGACTCTCGTACGTGAGAGAAGAAGAAGACGGGGTCGCTATCGGGTCCATGACCACCTACCGAGAGATGGCAACATCTTCGGTGATCCAGTCCAACTATCCACTGTTGGCTGATGCCTCTGCCAGAGTCGCGGACCTTCAGGTCCGGAACCGTGGAACCATCGGTGGAAGTCTTGCGCACTCTGACCCTGCGGGCGACATACCAGCGGTTGTTCTCGCCATTGGCGGGAGTGTGGTGGCGCGTACACGTCGCTCGACGCGTGAGATCAATATCGACCGATTCCAGGTTGATCTGCTCACGACCGCGCTCAGGGACAACGAGATCATCACGGAGATCAAACTGCCGAGACTGGCCTCAGGGACAGGCACGGCATACTCCAAGTTCCATCAGCCCGCCTCGCACTACGCGATCACGGGCGTGGCAGCGGTGATTACGACCTCGGGCGGAACCTGCACCGACGCGCGCATCGCCGTGACTGGAGCTGGTGACAAGGCCACTCGAGCACGTAGAACAGAACGCATCCTGAAGGGCAAGGAGATCACGCCGGCGGTGATCCGCAGAGCAGCAAGCCGGGCGGCAGCGGAGATTGGAGACGCGCTGAACGAGGATATCCACGCTTCAGCTGAGTACCGGGAACACCTGACGCAGGTACACGCTGGATACGCAATCGAGCAGGCCGTAGCAGCCGCAGGCTAGCCGTCAGGAACGAGAAGTGTTTAGAACAGGGGCGTTCCGATCCGTCGGGGCGCCCCTGTTCGCGCTCACGCCAACCATCTCCTACTGCCCTAGCGCGGTAGGAGATGGTTGGCGTGAGGAACGTCGTCCACCCGTAGAGCCCATTTGCGGAACAGACTTCCGATTCATTAAGTGAGGAGTTCCTCCGTATCGGAATGCCCCCTTGCAGGAACCCCGTCATCCGGCAACACATCCGTGGCAAGATACCGCCCTCTACAGATCCTTACCGACCCACAGCTGGAGCACTTAGACACATGGCCTCGCCTCTCACCGCAGCCGACCTTGTCTACGGAATAGTTTCGGTGTCTTCCCCATCACTGTCTCCAGATGGAAATCGGATTGCGTTCATCGACTCGACAACATCAGCAGAGGATTACAAGACGACCAGCTGTGTGATGTTGAAAGACACATCTGGCGGCGAGCCTGTTCGATTCACACACGGTCCTAGCGACTCGCTCCCACGCTGGTCGCCCGATGGTGAATCGCTCGCATTTCTCCGGAAGGATGACAAACGGCGCGACCAGGTGTGGGTGATCAGAGTGGACGGCGGTGAGGCACGATCTGTCACCGACCGGGTGCGGGGCGTAGTCGACTACGCTTGGTCCCCGGACAGCTCCAAGATCGTTATTTCCGCCGATGTCCCAGATCCGCAAGAGCCCGGACCCGGTTCACCGGATTACGACGAAAACATCCCCCACTCCCGCAGTGTCAAACGTATCCGATACCAGTACGACTCCGTCGGCTGGCGTGGCGAGATGTACCGTCATCTGTTCGTCGTTGAAGTTGATGGAGGAATCGAGCAACAGATCACCAACGGCAGTTCGGACGATATGGCGCCTGTTTGGTCGCCCGATGGATCACGTATCGCTTTTATCTCCGGACGACGCCCGGATCACGACACTCGCTGGCGTTCTGAGGCTTACATCGTGCAGGCCAATGGTGGACAGGCGGAATGCTGGTCCGGCGACATCGGTTCGGTTAGCGGTCTTGGATGGGCTCCGGACTCGTCACGTCTGTGCGCCGTGGTTACCGAGATGGACGGCGCATACGTTGGAGCACAGTCATACCAGGGCGTCGTGGCACTCCTCGGTCCAGATGAGGATCCCGATTTCCTGACCTACGAGCGCGCAGCCCCGGACAGCCTGTCACCACCAACATTTCGAGCCATTGAGCTGGAATGGAACGATGAGGATCGGATTCGTTTCCTCGCCACATTTCAAGGCCGTAGCGCCCTATATGAAGTAGCAGTCACCGGTGGCACGGTCAAGACGATTGCTTCTGCAGACGGGACGCTTTCGGGCATCTCCCACAGTGCCACCGGTGGCGTAGCAGCGGTCCTGGGTACCCAAAAGTCGCCGTCTCAAATCGCGCTGTTAAATGGCGATTCTTGGACCCCAATAACCGACAACAACAAAGATTTCTTTGCACGCCACCCACCGGCAACAATGGAGAAATTTACACTTAACCGCACCGGTATGAGCATTGAATCTCGAGTTATCCTGCCGCCGGACTTCGATCCCACGCAAAAGTACCCCCTGATCCTGGAGATTCACGGCGGTCCGAACGGCGCATTCCTCGACGTTTTCATGCCTGACCACCACTTGATGGCAACAAATGGATACGTGGTCCTAGCGGTCAATCCGCGCGGCTCGTCCACCTACGGTATGGATTTCATGACTGCTGTGTTCGACGACTGGGGTGGCGAGGACTATAAAGACATCATGGCGGCGGTCGACGAAATGGCGTCCCGCACCTACATTGATGCAGACCGCATGGGCCTCCACGGCTACTCCTACGGCGGCTTCATGACCACCTGGACCATCGGACACGACAACCGCTTCAAAGCAGCCGTCGCCGGAGCTCCCGTAACCAACCTAAGCAGTTTTTACGGCACATCCGATATCGGGGTGTCCTTCGGAGAACGCCAGATCGACGGTCGGCGAATTGACGAGATTGGAAAATACCTGTTCAGGTCCCCACTGACCTATGTTGAGTCCGTAGAGACACCGCTGCTCATCATCCACGGCGAGGCCGATGTCCGGGTGCCGATGGAACAGAGTGAGCAGTACTACGTCAGCCTGAAACGCCTAGATAAAACGGTCGAATTCGTCCGATTCCCAGACTTCTCACACCTCTCCAAACGCACCGGTCATCCGGTTTTGAGACAGGAGTACGGCGATCGAATGATGGCCTGGTTCGACAAGTATCTGAAGGAATAACGCCGACAACTATGGCGTTCTTATATTCCCGATCCCAGTCGGGATAGATTCTGTAAAAACGGGTTGTTTGCTCGCTCTTCGCCTATGGTGCTTGAAGGACCGTGGCCTGGGTATACGATCATCTGGTCGGGCAGCGTGAGCAGGTTATCCCGGATACTCCGCAGTTCCTGATCGCCGTCACCTCCCGGGAGGTCGTAACGGCCAATGCTGTTCTGGAACAACGTGTCTCCGGTGAATAGGGCTTGTTCCGACAGATAACAAACACTGCCCGGTGTATGGCCCGGGGTGGCGATCACTATCACCTGTAACTCGCCCAGATCCAGTATCTCTCCGCCGATCACCGGATTATCTATGTTTGGAGGATTTGCAAATCCAGGGATCATCGCAGCCAGCGACGACGACGGGCTCTCGATCTGTCCCCGATCACCCTCCCCCACTACATACTTGCCACCCGACTTACTCTTAAGATCAAACGCGCCGCCCGTATGATCAGCGTGACCATGGGTGGTCAAGATGTACTTCAATGTCGCTCCCGCGGCCGAGATCGCATCGGAAATCCTTAATCCCGCGGCGCCAGGATCTACGACTGCTGCTTGACCACTCGACTCATCAAGCAGCAGATAGGCATTTGTCTGCAAGGGCCCTACAACCAGCGTTTCGACTCTCAATTTACCCCGTTATCACTAATAAGCGTGGTTCTTAGACGTTCAACAAATGGGAAACCGGACCCTATCCATCGTCACCGTCACGTCCTGCCATTTCCTTCAATCGGTAAAGTTCAGTTATAGCCTGCAACGGCGTCAGATTAGACACATCAATCTCTGCCAGGGCATCGTCCACCGGCGACGACCCGGACAGAAGAGACAGTTGAAACTCAGGTTCTAAACCTCCAGCCGCGCCACCCAGATTTATCCGACCATTCGACTCCAACTCATCCAGCAAATCCCAAGCCCGTGCGATAACCGCTGGAGGCAGACCGGCCAGACGCCCAACATGCACGCCGTAACTGCGATCTGCACCCCCTGGGACGATACGGTGCAGGAACACGACCTCACCGTCCTCCTCTGATACCGCCACCTGAAAGTTCACTGCGCGGGGTAGGAGGTCAGCGAGCGCCGTCATCTCGTGATAGTGGGTAGCAAAAAGCGTCTTACAACCAAGCCTCGGGCTGTTGTGGATATGCTCGGCAACGGCCCGGGCTATCGACAAACCGTCGTAGGTGCTGGTGCCCCGCCCTATTTCGTCCAGCACTATCAACGAACGCCGTGTCGCCTGATGCAGTATCGCAGCGGTCTCCACCATCTCCACCATAAAGGTGGACTGGCCGCCTGCAATATCATCCGCCAACCCGGAGCGGGTAAAAATCCGGTCCACGAGGCCAATGCTGGCGCTCCCCGCCGGAATGAAACTTCCGATCTGCGCCATCAGGACCAGAACTGCCGCCTGGCGGATGTATGTGGACTTGCCGGCCATGTTCGGACCAGTGATGATCGCAATCTGATGGTCGCCAGAAGAAAGCTGGATGTCATTAGGCACAAAGCGGCCGGGGCCAAGTGCAGATTCCACCACAGGATGGCGTCCCGCCTTGATATCCAGAACATCCCCATCATTTAACTGGGGGCGCACCCAGCCGTTATCAGATGCCGCTTGTGCCAGCGCGTTTGAAACGTCCATTTCGGCAACCTTCGCAGCAACGGCCATGATTCGATCCGCATATCTAGCCACCTCGCCACAGATCCGTCGGAAGACTGAACGCTCGATCTCTGAAATACGGTCACGTGCTGTCAGTACTTTCGCCTCGTACTCCTTCAGCTGGGGGGTTATAAAACGCTCCCCGCCGACCAGCGATTGACGTCTGTCCCATGTCTCCGGCACAGCGTCGAGGTTCGGCCTAGAAACTTCAATGTAGTAGCCAAAAACCTTGTTATATCCAACCTTTAGGCTCTTGATTCCCGTCTGTTCACGCGCCGAAGTTTCCAGTCCAGCGATGTACGACTTCGCCTCCCCGGAGAGAGTCCGTATCTCATCCAGTTCGGAGTCAAATCCGGGGCGAATAGTGTCGCCATTTCCCGCAGACATAGGCGGCTCGTCCGCAATCGCATCTTCTATCAAGGCGCGGGCATCGTCTATTAGCGTTATTCCAGATTCCACACCCGCCGACTTGGCTGTCTCTATTAACCCTGGCAACTGTCCGAGCCCGCGAGCCAGGGCAACAAGATCGCGTGGGGAGGCCGAGAAAGCCCTTACACGGTTCGTCAATCGCTCAAGGTCCGGGACTTTGTCCAGCAAGTCACGTGCTGAGGCCCTAGGCCCGGATTCGGACAACCACAAGGCCACACCGTCCAGCCGGTTGTTCAGCTCGTCAAGGTTCATGAGTGGCCGGGCAACCCGCTCTCGTAGGAGTCTCTTTCCAAGGGGCGAACGTGTCAGATCTAGTGTTCCGAGCAGCGTCGGTGCTTTGTCACGATCCCCTAGAGACTCAAACACCTCAAGGTCCCGGCGCGCCCGGCGATCCAACATCATGTAGCCGGCGTCGGACATCGTTCGGAGCGTGGTGACCTGGGGCAAACTTCCGAGTTGTGTATCGCGCACAAACTCAAGAACGGATGCCGCGGCAATCGCAGCCAGCGGCTTCGAATCACACCCAAACGGCTCAAGTGTGGCAGTCTTGAAATGCCGGCACAGTCTTTCGCTCGCCAGCTCTGCGTCCAGCCGCCCCTCCGTCATCCGGCGCCGCACGTAGCCTGGGGCGTCATCCTCGCTGAGGAATTTATCGGCGGCAACGTCCAGTATCACCTCTGCCGGCCCGATCGCATCCAGCTCGTCGCGCAGCATATCGAGCGGCATGTCTCGAGTAACAAACTCGCTCGTCGTGATGTCTATATATGCAATTCCCGCACGCTCGCCATCTACAACCGCGGCAGCCAGGTAGTTGTTGCGTCCGTTATCGAGAAGCCCGGGTTCAAGCACCGTGCCCGGAGTCACCAGCCGAACGACCGCTCGATCTACGATTCCTTTAGCTGTTGCAGGATCACTAGTTTGTTCGCAGATCGCCACTTTCAAACCGGCCGAGATCAGCCCGCCAAGATAAGCCTCAAGCGAGTGGTAAGGAATTCCTGCCAGTGGTGAGCGGGCTCCGCCTCCAACGTCCCTAGCCGTGAGCGTGATATCCAGCACGTCCGCCATCACTTGGGCGTCTTCATCAAACGTCTCGTAAAAGTCGCCCATCCGAACCAAAAGAAGCGCGTCAGGGTGCTGCGCCTTGATATCCAGGTACTGTCGTCTACCTGGCGAAAGGCGTCTATTCCTTGTAACTACTGCACCCTCTGCCTTCTCGGCATCGGGCGCTTTGGAGGCACGGTGAGCCATACTGGGCTGATTCTACGCGCGCCCAAGACCCCCGAACAGGGGCGAAGAACAAGGGACGGGACCGCCGGGGATCGGGCAAACCGTCACCCGAAATTCCGAGTTACCCGTGAGATGCCGCTAGTCGCGGAAACCAACGTGGATAGTGTCGGAGGCTTTCCAGTTGAATCGGTCCGCCTCGAAATCCGGTGGTACTTCAAAAATCAGCATTCCCGCCACTTCTTCAGAGCCTCGCATAATAATGCTGCGCCATAACCCTACAAAGTCCGGGTACCTGTACCGAGAATCTATCGGCCCAGACATACCCTCACTGCGGGCCACAACGTTAATCGGCGAGAATTCCGTTCCGTCAACGCCGATCAAGACGGCGGCAGCTTCGTCGATATTTATCGACACCTGCTGTGAAGTTTCGTTGTGAAGAGAAACGTGAACGACCGCTAGATTCCACCCATTACCCGGGCCTGCGATACGGAAATTGGCGGCGTCACCAGAAGTGGTTCGCCCTCCGTACTGCAGTTCAGAGACGACGTCCGGTGGTGAAACGCGCATCCATAATGTGCGGCCGGCACGATAAAGCGGATCTCCGGTAGGGTTAGATCGAGCAATAATCATCGGCACGAGGACCAACGCCGCAATTAGCGATATGCCCGCCAGCGCTATCAAGACCCAGGGCTGACTGTCCTTTGGCCTCGAGATCAGCTCGCGGGTGCGGACTGCACCATCGGAATCAATCAGAATCCACTCTTGGCCCGAACGCCCGGAGAAACCGCGGGATGGACGATACCCGATGCGTACACGGATATCGTCCCCGTAGCGATGGGTCTCCAAGACTTCAAACGAAAGTTCTCGTCGTGACATCGGGCCGCCATACGGCGATCGGTCTTCATCGACGTGTGCCAGGGCCACGGCTTCAGCCGCGTCACGGTCCTGCGAACTCAACCCGTCGCCGCTGGACGAAGAGTCTCCCGAGTCCATGTTCGCCGGGGCATCAATGCGCTCCTCGGCCATAAATTCCTTCTCGACTATTGACGGGTGTTTTTAGAGATCAGGGCGTATGGATAGAAAGCGACATCGACTCCGACATCGCCTTGATCAAATGTTTTTCTGTCGCCGATGCTACAGCTTACGACGCGGCACCGGTCTCTGGTCTTACACAAATAACGACAATTTCCGTTAGCTTCTTAGAAAAGTGCCCGATGTGAAATTGTTCCCCATAATCAAATGGTCGAGGCAAGCGACGGCATGTCCCTGAGCCGGGAGATGACGTCAGGGAGCACATCTAGGGTTGTCCGGATCTCCTCTTCGGTGCTATCGCTGCCTAGCGTGATTCTCAGGCTACCGACGGCTAAGTCCGCGTCCAGACCGAGTGCAACCAGCACATGTGACGGCTCTATCGATGCGGAACTGCAAGCACTTTGCGTTGAGGCGCAGATTCCGGCAAAGTCCAACCCCAGCAAAACCGCCTCACCTTCCACTCCGTCAAACGAGAAGTTCGCGTTGTTGGGAAGTCTTCGGCTACGGTCGCCATTGAGCCGGACTCCCGGAATACGCTCCAGCGTCCCTTCGATCAGCATGTCGCGAAGTTTGATGACCTTATCAAACGACACTTCTCGCTCCGCTTCCCTAAGATCCAGCGCGACAGCTGTCCCGACGATACCAGGCACGTTCTCGGTACCAGATCGACGCTGTCGCTCCTGTCCGCCCCCAACTATTAACGGATTGAATGGGGTGCCACGGCGGACGTACAAGATGCCAACACCCTTCGGCCCGTGAAATTTGTGCGCCGACAGACTCATCATGTCTACATCGAGTTCGTTGACGTCCAAACTCAACCATCCCGCAGCTTGCACTGCGTCCGTGTGAACGACGATATCTCGACCCATCGCTTGCGCTTTCCCGTGAGTGCGCCGTGCGATTTCGGCGATGTCCTGGACCGTGCCAATCTCGTTGTTCGCGTACATCACGCTAACTAGGATCGTGTCCTCACGAATAGCTTCCTCGACGGCTCCCGGATCCACCACTCCAGAACTACCGACTGGCAGGTATGTAACCTCATAGCCAGCCTCGACGATCTCCTCGCACGAGTGGATTATGGCGTGATGCTCGATCGCGGTCGTGATAACGTGCTTGCCGCCCGGCTTCAGCGCGGTCGCCACGCCTTTGATGGCGGAGTTGTCTGATTCCGTCCCACCACTCGTAAAAACCACTTCCCGTGTGCGGCTTCCGAGAACCGCAGCGACCTTCTCCCGCGCTTCGTCCACTGCGTTTCGGGCCTCCTGCG
>JAAZYK010000021.1:18802-19040 GCA_014239685.1 Dehalococcoidia bacterium
CGATGGCGTACGGACTGTTCGGATTGCCAAACACATCCGAAAAGAACGGCATCATCGCCTCCAACGCCTCTTTTCGCAGTGGAGTTGTAGCTGCGTGATCCAGATATATCGGTTTTTCGTTCGTCAAATGCGCCCGCTGGAGAGTTCTAGACTTAAGGCCCCGCCTGGAGGTCATCGATTCCTAAATGATACCGGGCTAACCAACGGCATTCGAGATCTATTGGTGCAATGTTTCCCG
>JAAZYK010000220.1 GCA_014239685.1 Dehalococcoidia bacterium
CTTCGTACGTGAGCCAAACCTGGTAGACGGACCCCGAAGGCGCCGGGGCAAGGCCGTTGACCATGAGGAATGCTTGGTTACCACTGGAGTGAGTGATCAGGACGCCCTGAGCTCCCTGTGGTTGCAGCCCTCCCGAAAAGAATGACGGCGTGCTCCATGAGCCAACGGAAGTGACGTACTGGAGCCAGCGTAGGTCGTTCAACTGTTGTTCCAGCGTGTCGGTAGAATGCTGGAGGACTGAAACTTGTTGAGCTTCTTCGCTTGATACGAGTTTGGCGTCGTCCTCCATCAATTTCAGTGATGCCGTCAAAGAAATGATCTCGCGATTCTGAGCTGAGACTTGGGCCGTGAAGTTATCCACACGATCGTTCAAGCGGATACCGGCTATTGCCGCCACAGCTATCAATGCTACGAACGCAGCCGCTATACCCGAAGAAATCCCCCACGCTAATCGTGTGTTCACGTACCAGGGTAACCGCACGGATGAGGCTAATAAGACGTCAGGTATAGACGCCCCGGACGGCGAATTCCCAATTGATCCTTGATGTTTCTGCGACAAATTCATATCCGAATCGATCGCGGCGTTGATGCGGTCTTGCAGGCCAAGTGGGGCTGAAACAGTTGGCACAGCAAACACCAGGCTGGCGGCGCCCTCCATCAACTCTTCTAACTCGGACGTGCAGTCTTCACATCCAATCAGATGCTGCTCAACCAATTCACGCACTTCGTCATCAAGCGCATCCATTGAATAGCCAGCAAGTTCGGACGAAATAAGTTCGTGGTTCCGTGGGTCGGTCATCATTCTGGCATTCTCAGTTTCGAGCCCAGCGCTCCCCTTAGTTTTTTCAAGCCGAGGCGCATGCGGGTCTTCACCGTGCCAAGTGGCTGATCAAGTTGTAAGGCAATTTCGGCCTGAGTGAATCCGCCAAAATACGCCATTTCGATAACGGAGCGCTGTGCGTCAGGGAGGTTTAGTAACGCCTCGCGCACCGTCGCGTATTCCGAGTTTGCTACAGCCGCATCGATCGGCTGTATATCCGCTGACTGAAGATTCAAAAAATCGTCCACGTTCTCTACGGCGCGCTGTTTGCCACGCGTTCGTTTGCGAAGTTCGTCGATTGTTCGATGATGTGCGATACCGAACAGCCAGGTCGTGAACTTGCCACGTCCAGGTTTGTAACTTGCGGCCCGTCGCCAGACATTGAGGAAGACATCTTGTGTGACCTCTTCAGATGCTCCCTGATCTGAAAGCATCCGGAAAGAGAGTGAAAACACCCTGGTGCCGTAACGTTGATACAGACACTCAAGCGCAAGTCTGTCTTGCTCGACGATCTGCGCGAGCAGCGCTTCGTCCGTAAATTCTATGTATTGCAAGCGGGCCACCTCGTGCAGCGGATAGGTCCGCGGAGCCACATGCCTGGGCCGAATACGAGCTGCAGCGGGCCCATGCTAGTGTCCACCACAAAGGCATACGGTTGCAGATGCTCGCCCGGATTCACCTGTTTACAAATCGTGTGAGTCAGAATCCCGATTTCCGATTCTCCGTGTAGTCCAACCGAATGACGTTGGGCCGCGTCAGACGACTACTGGTTACGGGGTGATTCCCCGATAGGGCCACTCGTGCCCGCTGCGTCCGCCTCGGGGTCAGAGTCCCTTTCATCGACTACGCGATTTCGTAACTCTGACAGGGCGGCTCGGGCTGACTCAAGGTCGTGTCCTCGGGGTGCGCGACTCAAGTATGTAGACAGCGTCTCGGCGGCGGCATCAAATCGTCCGAGTTCCGTTTGGATCCGCGCCAGGTCAGCGAGGTTATGCCACGACGTCGGCGCAACGATTCGAATGCGTTCCGCGATCCACAGCGCACGACCGTAATCCTCTCTATCGAGGTAGATCTGTTTTAAATTTCGGAGCGTGCGCCCGAGTATGTTCCGATTGCCGGTCGGACGCATAAACGGCGCTGCCTCTTCCACGCTCATCGGTATCGCCCGGCGGCCGGGCCGCCCGGTGGCTCGTTGAACAATTGCGATGCACTCGCGACGGCTGAGGAGGCCACCCGCATCAAACGGGTCAACAAAAATGGATTCTGACCCCTCTCCCGCTCGAATGACGAAATGCCCGGGCAGTCCAATACCGTGGAAATGATGTCCAGCCCGACGAGCTATCTCCAAATACAGGACCGATAGCGTGATCGGATTACCGAGGCCACGGTCCAACACGTCCGGAATGTAGCTGTTACGTGGATC
>JAAZYK010000221.1 GCA_014239685.1 Dehalococcoidia bacterium
CATCGTAAACACGCCAAACGTGGCATCTTTTGTGCCGATATCTCCAAGTGCCTTATCCGACGACTGCGCGTACACGGAGACGGGACTCTTGCCCTCCATAAGCCACATGCACATATCGACGGCGTGCGTCCCGGACACCACCATAGGCGTCAGGTTTTCGCGGATATCAGTGCGGCGCGTCGTCGCGATAGGCACCATACGGTTCATAAAAGCCCGTGTCACCACCGCAGTGACGTCACCGATCTGGCCCGAAACCAACTTCTGTTTGGTCGCCAGAAAGCGCCGCCTGAAGCGCTGTGTGTAACCAACAACAGCGTCAACGCCGCTCGCCTCGATCGCTTTCAACACGGTCAATGATTCTTCGGCGTCGGTAGCCAACGGTTTCTCGATGAACAGGTCGTGGCCCTGTTCTATGGCCGTGAGGGTTGGACCGACGTGGAAGTTCTCGTCGGTCGCTATGATCGCAGCATTTACTTCAGGTCGCCTGAGGAGTTCTTCATAAGACCCGGTGAAGTAGTCGGCCCCGGAGTCTTCCGTAAGTTTCTGGCCGACCTCCTCGTTGATGTCACAAAGGCCTATCCAGCCGACGCCGGGGTGATCCTTCGCGATCATCGCCCTGATGCGTCCGATCGTCCCGCTGCCGATGATTGCGAGTCCGATTTCTTTCGTGTTGTTGTCGCTCAACTAGGCCTCATTTCTTCTGACGAGGTTCGCTAATTACCCGTCAATGCCGAATCGTCGGGAATCCAGATGCTCCCGTATGGAAAACGAGAGCGTCGTGATTCCTGTGCCTTGGTTCCCTATGATTCTAAGATTCCACAGGTCATATGGATTCCCACGTTACTGGGAAGGACCAGTACGGGACGCCATGGGAGACGTCCCGTAACCGAACCCCTAGATCGTGCCGACTACGGTTATCTCTTCTATCGGGAACTGCGTCGTGATTTCCGGTCCGTCCTCGTTGATAACCATCATCTCCTCTACACGTACTCCCCATTCAAGCGGTTTGCCGTGCTGGGTCTCGAGGGCGAAGCTCATTCCCGGCTCTATCTGAACAGGGTGATCGAGCGAATAGATCCGGGATATAACCGGCGAGTCATACTGTGCCAGTCCCAGTCCATGGCCCCACAGGTTAGCTGCGGCCTGATCCTCTTCTTCGTAACCCCACGCTTCCTGAGCTGATGGCCATACCCCAGCCACATCGGCGGTCGTCGCGCCTGGCTTCACCATCTCGATGGCGTCGTACAGCCACTCATAGGCGACCTTGTAGTAATCCTTCTGCTCTTGGGTCGGTTGTTTACCGACGCAGTAGGTCCGGTACTGACAACTCTTGTAGCCGTTCCAGGTCACTGCGGCCATGTCGATGATAACGAGGTCACCAGGCTGGATGATTCGGTCCGAGAAGTTACGCCAGTTCGGCCAGCTATTGGGACCGGATGAAACGATGATGTCTTCAACATCCTCGATCCCGGGGATGCTGTACAGGTAATCCATGGCGAACGCCGTAATTTCATGCTCCTGCATTCCAGCACGCATGTAGTGAGCGATCGCCGTGTGGCAGCCGTCGCATATCGCAGCGACGATCCGCATTGCCTCGAGCTCGTCTTCGTTCTTGATGGCGCGTGCAGCAACCATCGGGGTCATTCCATCTTTCCACTCGATGCCTGTCGCGTTGAAGGAATTGATCATGTTCAAATCGAGCATATCCACGCCGAGCGGATCGTTCTGAACCCCGTGACGTTCCATCTCTTCCCGAATTGCATTGGTGAACTTCGTGACCTGCTGCTCGGCCGCGGGTCCGACAGCGCCTTTTATCCAAGAGTAAGCGTGACGAACATTTTCCTTCGGCAGCCAGGGGCAGTGGCGATTGATCTGCATGCCGATATCGCCCTGTTCGAAGAGGACAGGTTCACCGCCCCTGCACAGTAGTGCGTATCGAAGTCCGGGCTTCAGGCGACACCATCCAGGTGTGATCGTACTGGTGATGTAACGATTGTTCTCGTCGTACATTACAAGCATCGAGCCGAGACCTGCCTTTTCCATCTCGGCCCGTGCCCTGTTCAGCCTGTATGTCCTAAGTCGCTCCCAGTTGATGCGTTGCTGCCAGTCGGTGCCCACAAGGCCGAAGTTCGATGTGCCACGAATTGCCACTGATCACTCCTATGGATTTTCCAAGAATTCCAAGAAACTGCTGGTCTTTTTACACCGGAACCGAGACCGTGCACAGCGACAT
>JAAZYK010000222.1 GCA_014239685.1 Dehalococcoidia bacterium
CTGAGGTGATCGGCGATCTGATCGATATCGACAATGTGTTCGGGTACATCGCATCTGGCAACGTTCGATTTGAGGCACGAGTACGGGGATTCGTGACGACAGAAAAGCCCTTCTGGCTCGGGAACGGGCTGATTGTTCTGGCAATGAGTGCGATTGGGGCGAACGGGGCTTGTCTAATGTTCGGGAACGTCGGGCCAACCGAAGTGCACCAGATCATTTCAAGCGTGATGGACGGCGATCTTGCGACCGCGCAGGAGATTCAGACTCGGATCATCGAGGCCGATCATCAGATTCTTAGTCGTGGTGCGACGGGCATCAAGGCCGCACTCGACATTATGGGTTACGACGGCGGTGCACCGAGGCTACCGAATGTTGGTGTTTCCGACGGCGAACGTGAAGTGATACGGGCTGCGATGGGCGTGGCGGGGTTGGTGTGAGCCGGGTGAAAGCAGTGCGTCGCAAGGAATCCCTAGCCGCTCACGAGCGCAATACTGAATCAAGTTCAACGTGACGTCTGGATCGATCTGGCGATTAGCGTCTCTTCCCTCGACTAGCTGGTGGTCACCCAATCAGGCCGTGGCGGTTGTCGAGCAGAAAACGAGGCTGTGCCTCACCAGATAGACTAGCCGCCGTCGACTCGGAACTCCTGACCTGTGATCCATGCTGCGGCGTCGGAGGCAAGGAGTACGGCAGTTCCTTTCACATCTTGTGACAGCCCGATACGTTGAAGCGGAATCATGTTGCGGAAAGTCTCGACCTGATCGGCGTTAATGTTATCCAGCGGGATCTGACCCTGACTGATGTAGTTAACCGTCATTCCGTGTTCGCCGAACTCGGCAGTCATAGCTCAGGGTCCTCCATACACCGCCAAAGCCGATGTATGGAGGACCCTGAGCACTTGAATTCGTAGTTGTAGTTACGAGTGTCCATCGCCAGCGTAGATGCTATTGATCCGAGCGTGATGATTGCGCCGTTCTTTGCGGGGATCATCGCTCTGCCCACCGACTGGGCTGTGATGTAACTGCCGGTCAGGTTGATTTCCAGGGTTTTCCTGAACTCGTCGATGTCGTCATAAGGCAGGCAGCTTGTGGTGAACGAACCGCTGGCGTTGCAGATCGCTATGTCGAGCCGTCCGTTTTCGCTCATCACTCAGTTGACCAGTGCGTCTACCTGAGATTCTTCCGTCACATCGCAGCCGGATTCAGTGACGTTCATGCCGCGTCCTCGGAGGCGTTGGGCAGTTTCCTCGTGGAGTTCGGCCCGTCGTGAGGCGATGTAGACCTTTGCGCCGAGGTCACACAGTGCTTCCGTGAAGGCGGTGCCCAGATGGCTTCCGCCGCCGGTGACGATTGCTGTACGGCCTGTGTTTGTTGGTTTTGGTCATAAAGCGTTTGAGCGTTAGCTCTGGGCGTCCGACACGGACTTGGTCAGAGCGAGGGTGACGCGGCGTTTGAGGTTATTCGCTGACATGCGTCCTTCGACGGCTCATGAGGGCATCTGAAATGCATGGCGGAGTTTCAGGGTGCGTTCGGAAGGTTGGTACCAGCCTTGATCGGCGTACTGGTCGGTGTGAAGATAGCACTGGACTCGTACTTCGTCAGAGCCTTCAGTGAAGGTGAAAAGGCGGCTCATGGGTATTGAATTTCGCTTGCCGTGGTAGCGGGTGACCGCCGATACGTTCACAAAATTCGCACCCCATTTCCGCTCAACGTGCGATCGACCTCCGGTTGTATCGTCGGGATGAGTGTGGGTATGCGCGCCGAGCCAGAAGTCGATAGCAGGCTGATTTTCATCCAAAAAATTCTCGATACGACCGTCGTCTTTTTGCCCGCCGACCCAGTAGATAAATGAAGACCCCGGTGCGCCGCCATCGGGCATTCGACCGTGGTAACCCTCGTCACAGCCTTCGTTCAGCCCCGACGCCACCGTAGTTTCTTTCACCATGAGATGATGCGTTGTGACGACGATCTTGTCTTTGTTTTCGGCGACCTTGTTCTTCCACCACCGGAAGGTCTCTTCGGATATTGCACCCGCCGGATATCCACCAAATTCACCACGCCCGATAGGCGGCCCGCTGTCGTTGCGGTCGGCGAGCATCAGGAAGACGATGTTGCCTACCTCGAACGAGTAGTTGTCCCATGTTCCTGAGGTCGGATACGGGCGTTTCGAGTTGTCGATCCCTGAATACTCTGTGCTTTCGCCGGTGGGGTCGATCCACTTCTT
>JAAZYK010000223.1 GCA_014239685.1 Dehalococcoidia bacterium
CCGCGGACATCCAATACCAGTGGCACCTTATCAGAACGTAACTGCAACGGGATCGAGGAGATTGAGCGGACGTTAAGGGTCACATCCTCTCCGGTGCGGCCATCCCCACGGGTTGCCGCGCGCGTCAACTGGCCGTGCTGATAGGTCAGACTGACAGCGAGTCCATCAATTTTGGGCTCAGCCACATAGGAAATATGTTCGCGACCTGAGCCCTCACGGCATCTTCGGTCAAACTCCGCCACCTCTTGAGAAGAAAATGCATTATTCAGTGAGAGCATCGGCACGCGGTGGTCGACTGATTCAAAACGGCCCAGAGGGGCAGCACCGACCCGTTGAGTCGGAGAATTCGGCGTGATGAATTCCGGATACTCGCTCTCGAGTTTTTCGAGTTTTCGGATCAGTCCATCGTAGCGGGAATCCGAGACAACCGGATCGTCCAGCACATGATAACGATAGTTATGTTCTTCGATCTCGGCGCAGAGCCTATCAATCTGGCCAACCATATCCCCCGCCTTCACCGGGGACTGCTTTTTCTTACTGCTCACGCGGGTACGCCGCCCAATGTTTTCACGCCCGAGCACCCCCTGTTAAGACGTCCCGATTAGAACAGACGTATCGCTTCTTCGGAACCCGGCTCTATCCCATACCGCTTCATCGACGACTCCAGGGACCGGATCTGACGAGCGATGTCGTCAAACTGTACATCACTGAGAGCGCCTTTCTGAGGGTCAACTAGGGACCCACCAATCTGTGTGCAGACATAAGTCGCGACTGAGATTAGATCAGAAAATGTCTGCGAAGGTCGGGGCACTGTCGGCACATTCAGGAAAAGCACGAGACCACGTAACATGCCTGACTCCAATTCGTCATAGCTGAAGCTCCCGGATTCAGACCGTTTAGCAAGACTAAACCGGCTAGCGCCCGTCCTTGGATCATAAAGATGAAACATGTCGTCCTTACCCAGACGCATTCCCGCGCGATCCACGGCCCGCACCACATCAGGACCAGAAAATCCCGAACCTGGGGGTGGCTCAATGTGGATAACAGCGAGCAGGTCAAATTCCTGACAGAATCGTTCAAGTCGGGCGGCTTGCGGTAACGCCTCCTCAATCGTCATGTCAAACTTCAGGGAACGATTGAGAGACTCCGACATGTAATACGCCAGATTATTGAAGCGGGTAAGTTCAGACTCGGTCACTGAACCATCCCGATCCGCCATCTGCAGACTCACAATCAAATCCGAAAACACCTCATCAGCCGATGCCGTTGCAAGTTCAAGCCATACGTTGCCAGGCTCGGTACGGCCGTGGATCGTACGTGGACGCTGGAGATCAATCTCATGTTCCCGAAATACCGCTAATGCAGTATCCCGAGAAACTAGAGATGTGCCCGGCAATCGTGCCCAGTAGTCAATCCTCAACGGTTGCGCACCGATCTCCGTCTGTAACGACTTGTTCGAAGCTTCTCTTTCGATTCCGCCGGCTCCTGGGTCAAAGGTATCCGTTGACTCCGCCGGCGTCTGATCATCTTGGACGTCGCCGCTTAGATCGAACTGCGCCGAAGCAACGAGAGACGGTTCCTTCTGGCGAACACGCCGAGTTAGATTTCTAGGCCGTAATCTGGAGACCAGTCGCTCAACGGGGATACGCTCCAGTACAACTTGAATCCATCCCAGCGACCTTTCCAACAGGGAGCTTCCCTCATACCGGCTCTGCCACAGCGAAAACACCACGATGCCGGCGAAAGTGGCAACGCCGAGAAGGATCAGGGCCAGCTGCAGATTCATGGCTACTGGGCAGCGAGTCTCACCGCGTCATCGATATCAACCGAGACGATCGACGAAACGCCAGGCTCACCCATCGTGACGCCGAGCAGGACATCAGCGGATTCCATCGTAATCTTGTTGTGGGTGATCACGACCAACTGGGAGACTTCAGAGAGGGTGCGCAGCGTCTTACAATAGCGCTCTACATTGCGATCATCCAAAGGCGCGTCGACCTCATCGAGAATACAAAACGGCGCGGGATTCAACTTGAAAAGCGCAAAGAGGAGTGCCACCGCAGTCAGGGCCTTTTCCCCACCCGACAGAAGATGGATGGTGCTGTTGCGTTTGCCCGGGGGCCGCGCCATCACGGTAACTCCCGCCGCCAGAAGATCCTCCTCTGTCAGTTCCAGTACAGCACTGCC
>JAAZYK010000224.1 GCA_014239685.1 Dehalococcoidia bacterium
CCAAAAAAAGTATCAAAAGTAAAAAGAAACACATGAAAAGATAAAAATACAGAAGTCGCAATAAGAATGAATAATGATGGCTCCGTAGCTCAGTGGTTAGAGCAGTCGGCTCATAACCGCTCGGTCCCAAGTTCTATCCCTGCCGGACCCCCCATTTCCAGCCTATTGAAGTCCTCGGTCAAGGTACTGGCTGGCAATTCAAATCACCCGTGTGAATCAACGTCTTGGCGCAATTAGTTAATGCATGACATTAATGCAGAGTATATTGCGGTTACTCGATCAGACGGATTGATCCCTGAATCATGAAAAGCCAGGTGACGCCTTGACCATCGATGTAGCGACCGGAATCGCCCGCATTCTGAAGCAGGAGGGCGTGGAACAGGTCTCCGTCTTCCCGTCCTGCCGTGTGAACAACGCACTCGGTAGCGAAGGAATCCCGATGGTGATGATGCGTGATGACCGATACGCCGTAGCCGTGGCGGACGCTTATTCCCGCATCACGGCCGGCGAGCGAATCGGCGTCTGTACCGTCTACGGCGGCGTCAACGCAGCTGGCTTGCAGTACGCCTACCCTGGACTGGCGCAGGCGTACGAGGACAACTCGCCGGTGCTCTGCATCACAGATGGAGCTCCAGTCGGTAGCTCTGAAAACAGTCATTTCGACATAATTAGTAGCCTGAAATCGGTCTCGAAATGGTACGGCTACGTCGATAGCCCCGAACGCATTCCTGAGTTCATGCGGCGCGCTTTCAGCATGCTGCGTAACGGTCGGCCCGGTCCGGTGATTCTCGCCATCCCGGACCCGACCGGACAGTATGACGAGACGATCGATCCTTACACTCCGGTCAAGGCCTATAAAAGCGTTCCAGACCCGGCGGACGTGACCACCGCCATTGATCTTCTTCTCAAAGCGGACCGACCCCTCGTATACGCCGGCGAGGGAGCTATTTACGCCGGAGCCTCCGCAGAACTTAAGGCGTTCGCAGAACTCGCCAACACTCCGGTTATCACCACGCTGAAAGCGAAAGGTGTGATGCCCGAAGATCACCCTTTGTTCGTCGGAGTTCGTGGCGACCATCCGGCCGAGTATCTTTTTAAGAGCGACCTGATCCTATCGGTCGGCTCGAGCCTTTCGCCCGGGCGATTTAGCCACGCTATTCCTAACGCCGTGAAAAAGACCATCATCCAGTGCAATATCAGTGAACTGGATATCAACAAGGTCTACGAGACGAATCACGCCCTGATCGGCGACGCCCGTCTCACACTACAAGCCCTGATCGATGAGCTATCAGCGCAGACCTCCGGCGGTGGCCGCTCTGCACCAAATATCCACGGGGAGATAGCGGCGTCCCGCGAGGCCGGTCTGGCGAAGTACCAGCAACTTATGACATCCAATGACACGCCGATAAACCCGTATCGCGTTTACGCCGGGATGATGGAAGTCTTGGACCCCCAGAATTCATTTGTTACGCACGAATCCGGAACCACTCGCGACCAATTGAGCACGGTGTACGACACACTCATCCCGCGCGGTTTTCTGGGCTGGGGCAACGTCTCGACGCTGGGATTCAGCCTGGCAGGCGCAGTGGCGTCGAGACTGGCGTTCCCGGAACGGCACGCAGTCGCTGTGACTGGTGAGGCTGGTCTCGCCTATATGCTTGGCAACCTTGAGGCGGCGGTTCGTCACGAGATCGGAATAACCGTGGTGCACATCAGTAACGGCGGTTTCGCCGGCTATGGACCGGGATTCTGGGGCGATGGCCACAACCAGTACACTCACGTGGTGCTCGGGCCCGATGAGGTAGACATGACAAAGGCGATCGGCGAGTTTGGCATGCACACGGAGCGCGTTACCGAGCCGGTTGACATTGTCGGGGCGCTGGAACGGGCACTTGCAGCGAACGACACAGGTCGACCGTCATACATCGAGTTCGTCTGCCAGCAGTACCCGGTGTTTGGCCAGTGGGTGACGAGTTAATCTTGGCCACAGATCGACCTGGACCTGGACATGGGGCGATTAACAGCTACCTCCTACCCATAAATATGCACAAATATTTCTAAAAAAAGAATTTAGTACATATGATGGAGTTATATTTTTTATTGGAAATAATTCAATAAACGAATATCTAACTAATAAAAGTGAAAAATACACAATACAATATGTTAATGGTGTAA
>JAAZYK010000225.1 GCA_014239685.1 Dehalococcoidia bacterium
ATCCTTTTCCAAGAACAGATCCTGGAGATTGCACACAGATTCGCTGGAATGTCATTGCAGGATGCCGACGATTTCCGATCCGAGATAACCGTATTTGACGGCAGCAAAATGACATGCGGCAACTACCTGGTCAATTCCGTGCTCGGAGGTTGCGCGGCCTATCGCCTGCAACTGTTCCTCTACCTAAAGGCCTGCGGACAGGAGGAACTCGGGACGTCAAACCTGTGGGGCGGAGTCGACGCACCGACCACGACCGAATAGAGCGCCGAGCGATGAAAGCACCTGTTACTCAGCGTCGTCCGCATCCACAGCCATCGCCGTGACATCGTCAGCCCGGACTTTTCGCAGCGACCGCGTGAAACAGACCTGCACCTTGTGGACCTCGACACCTAACAATTCGTTCCCTCGAGGAGCCGCCTGAGTCCGACGACCAGGTGGTTGCGGTAAGATGAGTGTTCTATGGAAGAGAAAAAGACCTCGCAGGAGAAGGCCCCGTGGATCACACATCGGCCCGAACTGAAGGTGCTGGATTGCACCGTTCGGGACGGCGGCCTGATAAACGACCATCAGTTCACCGACGACTTCGTCCGGGCGGTGTACGACACCTGCCTCGCTGCGGGCATAGACACGATGGAGATCGGCTACAAGAACTCGGAACGGCTGTTCCCTCGGGACCAGTTCGGTCCGTGGCGCCATTGCCGAGAAGACGACATCCGCCGCGTTGTCGGAGACCATGACGCCGAGAGCACGGGCCTGACGCTGGCGGCGATGGCCGACGCCGGCAAGAGCGACTGGAAGACCGTCATCGAACCTGCAGCCGACAGCGTACTGGGCATGATCCGCGTTGCCTTCTATGCCCATCAAGTCTCTGAGGCCACGGACATGATCCAACATGCCAGCGAGCAGGGCTACCAGACGATGGCCAATCTGATGGCGGTGTCGAACATCACCGAGCAGGAGATCGACACCGTCCTTGAGGCGATCGCGCCGACACCCGCGAGTACGATGGTGATCGTCGACAGTTTTGGTCATCTCTACCCCGAACAGGTCAATCGGCTCTACCGCAAGTACGCAGGAGCCATGGAAGGCACCGACAAACAGATCGGCATCCACGCCCACAACAATATGCAGTTGGCGTTTGCTAACACGATCGAAGCGATCGTACTCGGGTCTAATCGCGCGGACGCCACCATGGCCGGACTCGGTCGCGGCGCGGGCAATTGCCCGATGGAGTTGCTACTCGGCTTCTTACGCAACCCGAAGTTCAAGCTACGACCAGTGATTCGCTTACTCCAGGACCACATTCCTGGCATTCGAGAGACGGTCGAGTGGGGACCGCTCGTGCCCTACAACATTACGGGACAACTGAATCTCCATCCGCGCGCCGCCATTAAGTTCCGTGCTGGGACTGACAAAGAAGACTTCGTCGCGTTCTACGACCAAATCGTGAACGAAAAGGAGTAACGGAGACTGGACCCGGTCCAGGGCGCCATACACCTGTTCGGTCAGCCTGCACCGGCGTGGGTAAGAGCGTCGTTGGAACTGGAGAAAAGATGAACAAGTGGATTGGTTACACGTTTATCGCCGTTGTTCTGATTTTATTTTCGGAGTTATTAAGCGGATATATTGTTTCGCAATATGGCAGGCCCATTGAACCAGCTTTTTTCCGGGCGGTGAGATTATTATCATCCTCACTTGATTCTGGTGCTGTAAACAATCCCACGGATGGCGAGAGAGACCCGATAATTGCTGACAACTTGAACAACCCGTTCATGTCCAACGCTCCCGATAGCGTACTGGTACGACTTCATCCATTTATCGATTTCAGTAATGTTCATGCGCTTTCAGAAGATGGCGCTGTCAACTCAACATCAAATGACTTTTTTGGTTTTCGAAACGGAAAGGATTTCTATTTCGAAAACCGAGATGTCGACGATTTATTTATTGTGCTTTCCGGTGGATCCGAATGTGCAGGTTACAGCCATATCGATCTGACAATATCTGACGCTATACAACAACAGCTACAAACGCATACAGAAAAGAACGTAAAAGTACTGAACCTGTGTATGAATTCGTATGTACTTGCTCATGAAATCCAAGCCTGTTTGTAAGAACTCCTCGGACACGAGCAACCCATAGATGACGTCGTTCCATCCACTATGACTGATCAC
>JAAZYK010000226.1 GCA_014239685.1 Dehalococcoidia bacterium
CGATGTCTGTGACCGAAATGATCCCGCGGGCGAAGTCGGCGAAGTGTCCGCCTTCAACCACTCCAAAACTTGATGTGTCAAAGACTGAAAATGAACTTCCCAGCTGGAAGTTAGAGACGATTTCTTGGGCTGCGCCGGTCAGCCGGTCAGCGACGAAGTTGCTGACCGTGAGCCCGGTAAGTAGTCCAGCTCCTACGACCAGGCTCACCAGCTGGTTGCTAGAAAGCGCTGATGCCATGAGTCCGATCGCTAGGGTCGCCCCTCCGTAAAGAAGAACTCCCAGATACCCTGTGAGTATCGGGCCGATGTCCGGGTCCCCGTACCAGGCGAGCACAACAACGAAGTAAAAGGTCCCCGCTACCATCAACGCCAACATCACGAACGCTGCGATAAATTTGCCGATCACAATCTCCCACTCCCGGATAGGAGAAGTCATAAGCAGCTCAAGGGTCCCGAGTTTCTGTTCCTCTGCAAGGAGGCGCATCGTCAATGCGGGGGACAGGAACACCATGAAGAAAATGGCGCCTGCGATGTAGCCCCGGATGCTGGCCTCTGAAAAAGGGTCAGAGACCGAAGCGACAAAGAAGAAACCTGTAATTGCAAGAAAAGACGCTGCAACCACGTACGCCATCGGCGACGCGAAGTACGTTTTTATCTCTTTCCAGGCGATAGTTTGAATATTACGCAAATGTGTTCTCGGTCTCCGGCTCGGTTATAAACCGGCCAGATTTGCAAGATCGCAAGATCAAGGGATTTGACGGAATCAGGCTTATGCCTCTTCTTCTGTTGTCAACTGAAGGAAGATCTCTTCTAGAGTCATCGGAAGTGGATGCAGGTTAACCAGGCCCCAGCCTGAATCTACGATGGTTCGCGCCACATCTTCGGCCGCGCCCTCGTCTGGTTTCGAGTCAATAACCAGAGCAACGACGCCCTGTTCGGCCATCCGGTCCTGCATTGGGCGGTTGTCCCTGCGAACGTCAACCACGTGCTCGAGTTTCCGGATCGCGGTGATGGCTTCGTTCGACTCGGTTCCCCGGAGGCTCACCTCAATGCGTTCGGCATGTTGAAGTCGGTCGGACAGGTTCTCGGGGTCGTCGTCTGCGACGATACGGCCCTCGTGAATCACAAGCACCCTACGGCAGATCGCACCGATCTCCGGAAGGATGTGTGAACTCAAAATCAATGTGTGGTCTCCGCCCAGTTCGCTGATCAGGGAGCGGGTTTCGACCACTTGTATAGGGTCTATACCGATTGTCGGCTCGTCCAGGATCAGAACGTCGGGCTCGTGGATGATCGCCTGGGCGATGCCGACTCGCTGCCTGTATCCCTTGGATAACTTTCCGACAAGCGCGTTCTGGTACTCACCAAGGCGAACAATATCGATGATGACTGGAAGCCTTTCATCGATCCACTTTCGGTTCATGCCTCGAAGCTGACCCATATACCGCAGGTAGTCCATCACGGTCATGTCCAGATAAAGCGGCACAGACTCGGGGAGGTAGCCGATGTGGCGTCGAGCGTCCAGTGAGTGAGAAACGACGTCGTAACCGGCGATAGCCGCAGTTCCCTCGGTCGGAGGAGTGAAACCTGTGAGTACCCGCATGGTCGTTGTTTTCCCCGCGCCGTTAGGCCCGAGAAAACCGACGACTTCTCCCTGCTGGATATGCGCGGACACGTCGATCACGGCCGGGTAATCGCCGTAAGACTTCGACATATGTTCGAGCCGGATCATGTAGGTCTGGAGCCTTCTTCCTGTACCGTATTCGGGTTAGCGGACCGTGAGATTTACTCTCGAGGTACACCTATCAATGTTGAGAAGCACGGTCATTGTTGTACATGAGTACTACGACGTTCCACTACCCAACGGATTACTGCGATGACCAGATGCCCGCGCAACCGGAGTATCTTAGCCCACGCCTCGACCGCGGGCCAACCGATTTCGAGTACGAACACGGCCAATTTGTTGCTTACTGGCAGATACTCCAAATCGCTTTAAACGGGCTAATGCCTCATCTTGCGAGTCGTACGGACTTCTGACCGCTGCCTTGCAGGGCGCGATGCGGCTGTAGAATCTTAATAGCTTCGGGAAATGTGAAGGCGGCAATGTAACCGGGGAAACATTGCATCAATAGATCTCGAA
>JAAZYK010000227.1 GCA_014239685.1 Dehalococcoidia bacterium
AATCCTCCTTGGCTGCCTAAATCTCATGACTTAGATAAGATTGACGAGGCAATATATTATGATGAAAACTTGTTTCCTGATTTTTTTACAGGCGCAAAACAAAGACTCTTGCCCGAAGGAAAGATGCTACTCATATTCTCAAATTTGGCTCAAATCACCAATGTGACCAAAGAACATCCGATTGAAAAGGAGTTGGAAGATGGTGGAAGGTTTCAATTAGAAAAACATTTGAAAAAACCGATGAAATCTTCTTCCGGTAAAACCAAGCGTGATCAGCCTTGGCGTTCTTCAGAAGAGGTGGAACTTTGGATCCTTGTGCACAAGTAGATTCGAAAAGTCACTTTTGTGCAAGCCTCGTCGGGCGGCGTCCCCCCTCCCGCTCGGCGAATACCCAGAGCGGACGAAGAGAGGCATCCCGATTACCGGGACCGAGAATTTCGGCGGCGCGGTTGTTACAGCGGGCGGCACGCGGGGCAACATAATTCGAGCCTTTGACAAGGGCGACGGAACAAAACTGTGGAAATACAAGCGTCCTTTCGGAGGCTGCGCACGGCCGGCTACATACACAGTCGGCGGCAAACAATACAGAGTCATTCCTGCCACTGGCGGAGGAAAACTCGGCGGACCACAGAGCGATACCTACATCGCCTTCGCGTTGCCGTAACCGCATTTGTCATCACCTGACGAGAGGATTCATGTCTACAAAACAACCGAACGTGCTGATCGTGATGAGTGACCAGCACCATCACCGATTCATGGGCTGCGCTGGACATGATGTCCAAACGCCAACGATGGACGGCCTCGCCGAACGCGGGCTCCGCTTCTCCAATACCTACTGCCCGTTCCCGCTTTGCGGTCCATCACGAATGGCCTTTATGACCGGACGCTATCCCAGCACGACAGGGTGTCTGACCAATCAATGCCATTTGAACAGCGACGTGCCGACGTATGCGCATGGCTTCGGTTCCGGTGGTTACGAAACGATTCTTTCGGGGCGAATGCACTTCGTCGGTCACGATCAGCGACATGGATTCGATCAGCGCATTATCGCGGATTGCGGTGGCACGGCGTACATCAATCCGGTAACCGGCTGGAAACTTGAGAAAGTTTTGGGGCAACTCATCGATACGCCCGGAATGGGACGAACGCCGTTGCGAAAGAGCGGACCGGGCCACACCGGATATCACGCCTACGACCGGGCAGTCACAGAAACGACCGTCAATTGGTTACACGAGCGAGGACGCCGCATCGCAGAGGACGAGTGTGAAAGCCCTTTCATGATGACGGTTGGGTTCGTCTCGCCCCATTGTCCGTTTGTAGCGCCGCCCGAAGACTACGCTCTCTACGACGATAAAATCTCTGTAGACGATCTACCGGACCCGCAACTCGATGGCATTCATGACGTGCATCGAGCCATACGTGCTCAATGGAAGCTGGAGGAGCCGATCCCGCTCGAATGGCAACGCCGAACGGCCGTCGCGTACCACGGCCTCTGCACCTTTGTCGATCGGCAACTTGGTCAAATCATCACCGCGCTTGAGGAAAGCGGGCTCGCGGACAACACCATCGTTGTCTACACCTCAGATCACGGCGAACAACTCGGCGAGCATGGTCTCTGGTGGAAGAGCACATTCTACGACGGCTCCCTCGGTGTTCCGCTGCTGATGGCTGGTCCGGGTATTGAGGGGCGCGGCCGAATCGTTAACGAAAACGTGGGGCTGCTCGATCTCGGCCAGACTCTGTTGGACTTCGCCGGTGTGGCGCAGTTGCCGAATATCGATGGACGTAGTTTTCGTTCACTGATTGACGGCGACTCAGGTGACTGGCCAGACCAGACCATCTCCGAGGGAACAGGTCGGGCGAAGGATGAAGCGGGTGTCATACAGAGGATGATTCGGCGCGGGCCCTGGAAGCTGTGCTATTACGATCAGATGCGAGTGCAACTTTTCAACATCGAAGAGGATCCGCTCGAAGATAACGACCGGTGGGATGACCCAGCCTGCTCGGACGTAGTCAACGATCTGACGTCGCGCCTTCTCGAGGGCTGGGATCGTGATCGCATGTTGCAAGCCTGCAGAACAAGGCATCTGGAGCAGCGATTCATCGGCGAGTGGGTTAAACGTAACAACC
>JAAZYK010000228.1:0-1307 GCA_014239685.1 Dehalococcoidia bacterium
ATCAATCTGGGCTTGTGCTGACTGGTACGAGAGGGAGGCATTTGATCTTTTTGGCATTCTCTTTGATGGGCACCCAGACCTTCGTCGACTGCTGACAGACTACGGGTTTATTGGTTACCCGATGCGCAAGGATTTTCCGCTTAGTGGCCATGTCGAGATGCGCTTTGATGAAGCAAAAGGGCGTGTTGTTTACGAGCCTGTTTCAATCGACCCAAGGGTAACGGTCCCCCGTGTCATCCGACGTGAGTCAGTCGAATGAGCGAGATCCGAAATTACACGATGAACTTCGGACCACAGCACCCGGCAGCGCACGGGGTGTTGCGTCTTGTGATGGAGATGGACGGAGAAGTCGTGGAGCGAATTGATCCGCACATCGGCCTTTTGCACCGCGGCACTGAAAAGCTCGCCGAAAGCAAGCCCTATAACCACAATATCGGCTACATGGACCGCCTCGATTACGTGTCGATGATGTGCAACGAGCATGCTTATGTGCTTGCAATAGAAAAACTGCTCGGCGTGACCCCGCCACTCAGGGCCCAGTACATACGAGTGATGTTTTCGGAAATTACCCGGATCCGTAACCACCTGTTGTGGATTGCTGCCCACGGGTTGGATATCGGGGCGATGGCGGTATTTCTTTATGCATTCCGTGAGCGGGAAGATCTCTGTGACGTGTACGAGGCTACTTCTGGCGCGCGCTTACACGCTGCTTATTTTCGTCCTGGGGGCGTGTATCGCGACCTGCCTGATCGGATGCCCAAATATGAGGCGTCCAGGGTGCATTCGGAAGATGAAATTCGGACGAAGAATGTCAATCGAGAGGGTTCGGTGCTGGACTTCATTGAGTCCTTTGTCGAGCGTTTCCCTGGTTGTGTAGATGAGTATGAGAACCTTCTGACTGATAACCGCATCTGGAAGCAGAGAACGGTCGATATCGGGGTGGTCAGTCCGGAGCGGGCGATGCAGTTGGGTTTTACCGGCCCGATGTTGAGAGGTTCGGGCGTGGAATGGGATCTTCGGCGCAAACAGCCCTATGAGGTCTATCCTGAACTTGATTTTGATATTCCGGTCGGCGTTACGGGCGATTGCTATGACCGGTATCTGGTCAGAGTTGAGGAGATGCGACAGTCCAATCACGTTATCCGTCAGTGTATCGACTGGCTGCGTCAGCATCCAGGTCCGGTGATGATCGACGATCATAAACTTACACCGCCGGAGCGGGGCGATATGAAGGAGGACATGGAGTCCCTTATTCATCATTTCAAACTATTTACAGAGGGTTACAGTACGCCACCCGGTCAGGTGTA
>JAAZYK010000228.1:1316-2099 GCA_014239685.1 Dehalococcoidia bacterium
ATTCATCATTTCAAACTATTTACCGAGGGTTACAGTACGCCACCCGGTCAGGTGTATCAGGCCGTCGAAGCACCTAAAGGAGAGTTCGGCATCTATATTGTTTCGGACGGCGCCAACAAGCCTTACCGCCTGAAGATTCGCGCGCCCGGGTTCGCACATATTGCGTCATTGAACGAGATGGCCCAAGGCCACATGTTGGCGGACGTCGTTGCGATTATTGGAACGCAGGATATCGTTTTTGGAGAGGTCGACCGATGACGACGGACTCGGATGGGATTCTTTCTCAGTCCATCATTCAAAAGATCGAGGTGGAAGCAGCGAAATACCCGTCCCGCCGCGCAGCCGTGAAATCAGCCCTGCGTTATGCCCAGGCAGAACATGGCTGGATTAATGAGGCCGTGGTCGGCGCCGTCGCGGAGGTGTTGAATCTCGAGCGGATTGAAGTATTCGAAGTTGCGACTTTTTATGACATGTTCTACACACGCCCGGTGGGCCGATTTCCCGTGCGGGTGTGTACTAATATTTCATGCCTTCTTCGAGGAGCCGACGACATTATGGACTCCTTGTGTGAGCGTCTTGGTGTCGAGGCGGGCGCGACCACGCCAGATGGACGCTTTACAGTGTTTCCTGCGGAATGTCTTGGGGCGTGTGGTGGTGCACCGATGATGTTGGTGGGTGATGATTATCACGAAGACCTCACTACAGAAGGTCTCGATGCCATCCTGGAGCGCTACCGATGAGTCCGCTCTGTGAGATCCGCGTTTGTCTGCCTCCTCAGGGGCT
>JAAZYK010000229.1:0-912 GCA_014239685.1 Dehalococcoidia bacterium
CCCAGCATCACCCAGAGTCGTAAGCCATAGGCTTCGGCCATTCGTCCGTGAACAAGGTCCCCCAGACCGAACCCCCACAGCAGGGCGGCGTTGACTATTCCGATCTCCACGTGCGTAAAGCCGAGATCATCTTTGATGAGGGGCGCGGCCGGCCACAATGCGAATCGGCCCATGTAGACAAAAATGTAGAACCCGACGAAGCCGAACAGAGCGCGCAGCTTCCACTGGTTGTACCCGGCCCCGTTCGGGCGTCTATCATCTGGAGGCGGCGATGTGGGTTGTTCTGATGACATTAAGTTGGGCCATCCTAGCGGGCGGGCGACCGTTATACGGCAGCTATTCGGGCCGTGCTATTGGACTTTCTCGCATCCATGCTGAGTTCTTGGAAGCACGCAATTAGTAAATCAGGTCAAGACGGTTGACTCACTGCAGTCACCCGAATAATTTCTCGGCGGTGCCATTTTGTCCTAAGTCATCTGGCAGGGGCAGAGGGGCATTTAATGTACAGGCAGCCCTGCGTTAGACACCCGGTCGCTTTCCTCGCAGACCCCGGAACCGAGGGGAGTTTCTCATCATGATGGGCGACATCGGGATCCTTGCCGCAATGGAGCTACAGGACACCCGGCGCGGAGCAGGCTTGCCAACGGACTTTATCAGGCCGGCGAAGGCAAGCCGTTTGACGTGAACGTCCAAGGGCCGGCACCGTGGGCCAGCGCTACTTCGGCACCCATCGCCGATCAAGGGAACGGGTTCCTGGCGGCCACTTCCCACGGTGCGTTATAGCTACTAATACGCGGCGTTGTTCTCTCTGATTTTCGCCTGTTCTGCTGCGGCCGCGGCCAGAGTGGCCGGAGTGACGCCTGGCGTTTGCGCTGCCTTGATCATCGGGGCTTCGTATCTGCCCATCAAATC
>JAAZYK010000229.1:922-2045 GCA_014239685.1 Dehalococcoidia bacterium
CGCCTGGCGTTTGCGCTGCCTTGATCATCGGGGCTTCGTATCTGCCCATCAAATCGGCTAGCCTCGGGACATCCCTGGCGACCTCAAGGGGAATCTGAATTGCGCCGTGCTTGTCGGCGGCTATCAGATCGCCCGGGCTGACCTTCATTCCTGCGATCTCGATAGTCGTGCCGAGCGCCTCTGCATGAACGTAAGCGTGCGAGACACATACTTCTTTCGAGAGAAACTGAAACCCCATATCACGGACTTCATCAAGGTCACGAACGGTGCCGTCCGTGACGACCCCGACGGCGCCAAGGCCTTTGGCGACGGCGCCGTTTACCTCGCCCCAGAACGATCCGAGGGGTTTCTCATCCCGATCGTGGATGACGATCATGCGGGGGTATGGCTGAGCGACGATCGAATCCCAGTAGTCGGGGCGTGGGACAGATTTCCGACCCGGCACGGCGGACGCGATTTCCACGGTCACTGCGTAGCCAACTACGGTTTTGAATTCCGGGAATCGACATATGATCTCGGGCCGCGTGAAGCCGTCTGTCCATGGTCGGAGCCCGTCGATCAGCTCGAGAGCGTTGGATATGGTGGGAGTGTCAAGTTGTCGGATGGCGTCCAGTTCAGTTTCGGTCAATGGGGCGATCGGCTCGGCCAATGTCTTGTCCTTTATCTAAACCTAATAAGAGCGTTGATTTAAGGGGGTTTTAAATCCCCATGATCCCGTAACCGCCGTCAACCGGTAGCACGTGACCCGTGATCCCTGTAGAAAGATCGCTGAGCAGGAATACCGCTGCATCGGCGACCTCTTGGTGTGTGATGTTGCGGCCGATCGGCGCGCGTGCTGCGTGCGATCGCCGCATTTCGTTAAAGCCGGGAATACTGCGTGCTGCGAGCGTCGGCAACGGACCAGCGGACACGGCATTTACGCGAATGGCTTTCGGCCCAAACTCGGCCGCCAGCTGCCGCACCGTGTTTTCCAGTGCCGCTTTGGCAGTGCCCATGACGTTGTATCCCGGATATACCTTTTCCGACGCGTCGAAGGTTAATGTCACGATCGCGCCCCCGTCCTCTCCCATATGGGGGACGGCGAATGCTGTGATCGGAATCATCGTGTACGCACTCACCTCAA
>JAAZYK010000022.1 GCA_014239685.1 Dehalococcoidia bacterium
GGTAGGCACTGGACGCTCTAATACACGATGCGTTAGCGATGACAAAGACAACTCAGTCTTATCGTGAGCGCTTCTTGATTAGGTCACGACTGATCGACTATCTCGAGGATTTAAATACAAGCACAAGCTATGTCACCGACACGCTTTACGTATCACCACATCCCGGAATAATTCCGGAGTGGGAATGGCTTCCGGCTGCTGCCTTGAATTCACCAAACGGGCTAGTTCTGGTGAACTGGCCTTCAAGACAGGTCGCTTTCGGCCCGCCTTTCGCAATCGACATCGACGACGGCGATCGTATGTCTGACGGCCCGTACTTTGCCCCACTCGTCGAATCCCTCACCAGGCGCCGCACGATTGCGTTCATCTTGCTAAGACTCGGTTCATTTGCGGTGGGGGTCGCTAAGGATGAAAAACTGGTCTCGAGCAAAACGGGGACCCGCTACGTAAAAGGCCGGCATCGTAAAGGTGGTCAATCTCAACGTAGATTTGAGCGCAACCGTGAGGTCTGGATAACGCGGTTGTACGACAAGTTATGCAAGACCACACTGGATCGGATAGGCCCGTTTGAGCATGATCTGGACGCTGTCGCGATCGGCGGGGATGGCCACGTGCTGGAGGGATTCACCAAGCGTTGCAAATTTGCCGACGGATTACGATCCCGGTTACCAAATCTCGAAGTAGGGGTGGACCGTCCAGGCCTGAAATCTCTCGAACAAGCCGTCATCAATACGTGGGGGTGCCCCGTTTGGGAATCGGAATCGTGATCGGGAAATAATTGGCACCACTCAAGCATGAATTTCTGGATCATGTTACGTTTCCCGTCACAAGCTGCGGGAACGCCGAGGATCATCATGGCCTCGGAGACGGCGGGGAGGGATCATGAGGATTCTGGTGGTCGATGACGACCCGGACATTGCAGAAGCAGTATTTGGAACGGTCGCCCCGGGATTTGATCCCATCGCGAACGAACGCGGTGGGGGCTATCGACTTAATCTGGTCCACGAACGCTAAATTCTGGAGGCCGGGCCAGTTGCCCACCCGCCTCAGCGCGCCTAATATCGCCGCTGTCACGCACGAACAAACGCGTATACGCACGCGCGTCCCGCACATATCGTCTCCCGCAGTCAAAGGGGCTTCCATGACCACGACTACAAAAGAACGCGTCGCTTATTTCAATGGCGAGATCGTACCCGAGAGCAAAGCCCTCATCTCGTTCCGAGATCGCAGTTTCAAGTATGGCGATGGCGCGTTCGATATGACGCGGACCTTTGGGCACAAGATTTTCAAGATAGAGGAGCACATCGCCCGGTTCTCAAACACACTCAGGTACTTTCAGATCGATCCTCACATGACCGAGAAAGAGATGATCGATAAGTCCATGGAGGTTCTTGAGGCAAACCTACCTTTGATCGACGAGACCGAGGACTATTGGGTCGGTCAGCGGGTCAGTCGCGGAACAGACATCGTTGGTGGCGACATGTGGGAGCACGAAGGCGCCACGGTGGTTATCGAGTGCACGCCACTCCCTCTGAAGGCACGAGCTCCGTTGTTTAAAGACGGCATTGACGTGATCGTGCCTTCTGTACGACGCACGCCGCCAGAGTCGTTGAGTCCCAGAGCAAAGTCACACAACTACCTGAACCTGATCATGGGCGACCTTGAGGCAAAGGCTTATAACCCGGCCGCATGGGCCGTTCTGCTGGACATGCAAGGAAATTTTGCCGAGGGCATAGGTTCCAACTTCTTTACCGTCAAAGACGGGGTAATCCACACTCCACGATCACAGTTCGTGCTTGGCGGAATCAGCCGTGAGACGGTGATGGATCTCGCCAAAGGACTGGGGATCCCTGTGGTTGAGGACGATATCGATCCATTCGATGCATATGTTGCTGACGAGGTATTTCTGACCTCCACAAGCCTCTGCATATGCGGCGTGAGGACCGTGAACGGAAAACCTATAGCGGACGGTACTACGCCGGGGCCGATCACGAAGGCGCTCATGGACGCCTATGTTGATTTCGTCGACTTTGACTGGGTGTCTCAGTACACAAGCCGTTTAGAGGCGTAGGCGTTCCACAAACGATGGCTGAACCTATCAATTCATGGCCGTCAGGCCGGTCAAAGTTGATGACCGCCCATGAAGCGGTTAAGCGTTTCGTCAATGACGGCGATACAGTCTATTCCGGCTTCAACATAATCTCGTTCGCCCTCACGAACGAGATTATCCGTCAGGGGAAAAAGGGACTTAAGGCGGTGGCCGGATCCGTGACACCCAACGTCACAATGATGTCGATAGACGGCAACGTAAATCGCATCGAGACCGGCTACCTTAGTGGGACCCTCAGGAGTAAGCCGTTCCAGGAAATGATGCGGGACGGCCGCGTGAAGTGGAACGACTACACAAACATGACCATCACCCTTCGGCTTATGGCCGGTGGGCTTGGTATGCCGTTTATCTGCGCCAACTCCTTCCTCGGCACCGACTATCTTCTTGAAGAAACGATGAACCACTCTCGCAGCCTCAAAGAGGATCGGAAGCGGGAGGACGGCAGCATTGCTCCGCCATACGCCGTGATCAATTCGCCGTTTGACGGCCGAAAGGCGCTGCTATACCCGGCGTTGAAGCCCGATGTGGCTATCGTCCATTGCCAGCGGGCGGATGAAGAAGGAAACGTTCAGGTCTGGGGGCCACAGGCAGATACCAAGTGGGGACTGTGGTCCTCAAAAAATGTTCTCGTGACCGCCGAAGAGATCGTTCCGCGATCGGTTATCTCAACAGAACCGCACTTCACAATCGTACCCGGGTTTAAGGTGAGCGCCGTCATCCACGAGCCGTGGGGCTCTCATCCCAGCGGACTTAACGGCTATTACCGGGCTGATCGGGAATGGGCAGGCCTGACAGGCGCGGGTATGACAACTTGGCATGAGGCCCGTGAGTATTTGGATGAATGGGTGTACGGCACGAAGAATCATTCCGACTACATCACCAAATATAAGGATCGATTTGGCGAAGACTTACTTGACAACCTGAGGGTAAAAGACACGATGACCCCGGAACAGCCAGCGAGGTACGGTTGGCGGTGATTACGTGTCTATAAATCTAGACGACTACACACGCGCCGAGATGATGATCATCGCAACTGCGCGTCAGGTCAGAGATGGTGAATCAAGCATCGTAGGCATGGGCCCGCCACTCCTGTCTGCGGCTCTGGCTAAGTATCACCACGCGCCGAACATGTGGTATTGCACTGAATCGGGCCCACTCGATTGGGTTCCAACCAGTCGGGAACTTCCGGCCCCAATCGGCATCGCAGATCACAGCCTGACTCAGGGGTCCGCAATGTCTGGAGATATGGTCGATGCCTTGGGAGCGTTTGTGAACGGAGGGTGGGCGCAATCAGCCGTACTACAGGCAGCGCAGATCGACAGGTTTGGCAACCTGAATACGATGTTGGCTGGCACGTTTGAAGACCCGATACGCAGGCTCCCTGGCACAGGCGGAAATGCAGACATCGGCGCCTCGGTGGAACGCGTTATCTCCACGATGCCACTGGAGACACGGCGTTTCAAAGAGCGCGCGGATTTCCGGACGACCGCAGGGTATATCGACGGGCCAGGCGGGCGGGCCGAAGCAGGTCTCGCTCCACAGGGACCAAATAAGTGCGCAACAACGATGTGCCTGTTCGGGTTCGACACGGAGGACGGCGGTACAACCGGTTCATGCGAAATGGTCCTTGAACAACTCTTCCCCGGCGTATCGCTGGAAGAGGTTCAGACCATCATCCCGTGGAAACTCAAGGTTTCACAGGATCTGACCTATATGGACCCGCCTACGGAGGAAGAGTTGGTGTTGCTACGACATCTAGATGACGGCGGGAATCACCTGATCCCGGGACGTTATTGATTTCATCGATGACCTGCCTCGGCGGAAGTAAGGTCAATTAGTGTCCTCTAATGTCGTCAACCGGAGCGATGAAGCATCGCCTACGAGGCAGACGAGTTCCGCTCCGCCGCCGACGACCGATCTGCGTCGTCGTCCGCTCAGTCTGAAGTCAGGGCTGTTCGTGTTGTTCGTCAGCACACTGTGGAGCGGAAATTCGATCGCGATCAAGGCCGGACTGGATTACGCGCCTGCCCTGAGGCTGGGCTGGATGCGGATGGTCGCGGGGGCCGTCGTAATTTTGGGTTGGGCCATATACACAAGGGCTGATCTCAGAATCCATCGTGGCGAATGGTGGCCTTTAATCTCGTTGTCCGCGTTCTTCTGCGTCCAGATCATATTCATGAACCTGGGCATCAAGTACACGACGGCCGGTCACGCAACCGTGTTGATCGTTACTTCATCGATCTGGATCTCAGTCCTATCCCATTTCTTCATCCCCGGGGACAGGTTGGCACCAGTCAGGCTGATCGGGATCATGATCGCTTACTCCGGGATCATCGTGATCTCGGCAGACTCTCTACGAGAACCCGGTGCCGAGAACCTGATAATAGGAGACATACTCTCCGCTATTTCTGGCTTCCTTTTGGGCGCAAGGATTGTTTACAACGCCAGGCTCGTGTCTCGCATCGACCCAGCAAAAATGCTGTTGTTTCAGGCGGCGGTTGGCACCGTCGCTTTCATCATTATTAGCTTCATATTTGAACCTGCTCCGTGGTTGTGGACGTGGCAACTAGCTGTTTCGCTCTTCTACCAGGGGATGGTGATCGCAGGTTTCGGCTTCATAGCCATGCTGCTGATGAGCAAATACTTTTTCCCGTCCCGTACTAGTGCGATACACCTTACCCAGCCCGTCACCGGAATACTCCTTGCATGGCTGATCTTGGACGAAGATCCGAGCGAGCTTTTGTGGGCAGGTGGCATTCTCGTCATGGCGGGTGCACTGCTCGCTCAGAAACGTAGTGCTCCGGCAAACCCGACTCACCCGACGCGACCGGTGAAACAGTCGTCATCCGGCGGAGACGCATAACGAAATTGGCGGACACTAAACGTAGACCCTTGACGATACGCGCAGGCGCATTTGCCGTGATCGTCGGCATCTTCTGGAGCGGCAACTCCATCGCCATTAAAGCGGGCCTCGATTACGCTGGCCCGCTCCGTATCGGATGGATGCGTTTCGTTGCGGGCGCGCTCGTGACACTTGTATGGGCGATCTACACGAAGGCTGATCTTCGGATTCACCGGGAAGAGTACAGACCGCTGATATTACTCGGGCTCTTATTCACAGTGCAGCTCGTTTTCATGAACCTTGGTATCAAGTACACAACCGCCGGCCATGCCCTCTCTTTAAACGTAACAACGTCTATATGGACGGCGCTACTGGCACACTTCTTTATCGCCGGAGATCGCCTCGAAAGAGGACGATTCTTGGGAATCCTTGTTGCATACGCTGGCATCATCGTTATCTCCTTCGACGGCTTACGTTCCGGTGTAAACAGGGACATATTGCTGGGTGACGGACTTTCACTGATCTCGGCATTTCTTCTCGCAGCCCGGCAGATCTTTGCCGCCCGACTTGTCGAGGGGATCAATCCCAGCAAACTACTACTCACGCAGTTCCTCATGGGAACGATCTTCTTCATCGCAATGAGCGCCATCTTCGAGTCCGAACCATGGTCATGGGCCTGGGAGTTGTGGACTTCTCTTGCCTACCAGGGAATTCTGATCGCTGGCTTTGGGTTCATCGCCAGCCTGTGGTTGATTACACACTACTTTCCATCCCGTCTTGCCGCCCTTGGTCTGATATCACCGATCAGCGGGATCCTGCTTGCGTGGGCTATCCTTGGCGAAACACCGACCTCCAACCTGTGGGCCGGGGCTGTTCTAGTGATGCTAGGAGCAGGATTGGCTCAACGACGGAAGCGCTCGGACAGCGCGGGGTCTCCTGGCGATGATTCGGAGCGCGCGACGGCCAACTGAGCTTTAGCGATTGGAATCGCCGTCCAGAACCGCGTTGACCGCGCCCAGATGCGGGTGTACCTTCCCGATAATGCCACCATCCCAGCACCGCAGCATCACTCCGCGCGCAGGTGCTTTCGCCATATTCGTATCGGCGTTGTGGTCCGGCAACTCAATCGCCATCAAATCCGGGCTGGAGTACGCGCCGCCTTTGCGGCTGGGATGGTACCGATTCCTCGCCGGCGCCATCGTCATCATGGTATGGGCGATCTACACACGCGCAGACCTGCGTGTACGCCGGAGCGAGCTACGGGTCCTGACCATCATCGGCCTGCTCTTTTGCGTTCAACTCGCATTCATGAATCTGGGCCTGAAGTACACAACGGCCGGGCACGGCGCAGTGCTCACCGTGACATTCCCGATCTGGATGGCGATCCTAGCCCATTTCTTCATAGCCGGGGATCGGCTTGTTCCATCTCGTCTTATCGGAATACTGGTGGCCTATGTTGGCGTGGTGGTGATCTCGCTGGACGGTCTTGGCGGAGATGCGTCTGGTGACGTGTTGCTGGGTGACATACTCTCAATAATCGGGGGCTTCCTTCTGGGCGCGCGCCTCATATACAACGCCCGACAATCTGGAAGAATCGATCCGAATAAACTGCTGCTTGCACAGGCCGCGTTCGGCACAGTCGTATTTATTCCCGCAGGCCTGATTTTTGAGGGCGAGCCGTGGTTGATGAACAAGGAACTCGCCATTTCCATCTTCTACCAGGGTGCCGTGATCGCCGGATTTGGATTTATCTCCAACCTGTGGCTCATCCAGCGATACCTCCCATCCCAGGTCGGTGTGCTGAATCTGAGCCAGCCTGTCTTCGGGATCATCCTGGCCTGGTTGATCTTGGACGAGCCGCTCACCAATTTGTTGTGGGCTGGTGCGATTCTCGTGACACTGGGTGCCGGCCTGGCGCAACGCAGACGCAATACTCCACCGCACAGTTGTTTGAGAACTACTTCTGGACCGGTGACCTCAAATATCAGGATTACCGGCAGCGGTGAATAAGTCGAATTAGGACCGGGAATATACGGCGCGCCCAACGACCATATAATCGGCTCCTCCCGATACCCTTTAGGTCGACAATTTTTCCCTAATTCGTTTTTTAAAGGATCGAAAGGAAACGCCCGTGCCCACCTTGAGCAGACGCGCCGTCGACATGATCGATTCTCGCATTTGGCATCACCTTGCGCTCGGAGTTCACCCGGCATGTGCCATCGCTGCATACAAAGACGGTGAACTCGTCCTCGACATGTACGGCGGAGAAATTGGATCCGGAGATGGCTCCAAGGTTTCTGCGGACACCCTGTTCAGCATCTGGTCATGTGGTAAACCGATGGCCGCAGCATGCCTCTGGGTACTTAAAGATCGAGGCAAAGTGGATTGGGACGATCTAGTCGGAGACATCTGGCCGGGCTATGGGATCAACGGCAAGGAGTCCACGACCGTCCGCCACGTGCTAACCCACCAGGCAGGAGTGCCGACCACACCCTCGGAAATCTCCGAGATGGCCGCGGCTGGAAAGGCTGACTGGACGACCGTCGTCGCCGCAATGGAGGCCACAGAGGCGGAGTTTGAGCCCGGTTCTGCGATCGAATATCACAGCATGACCTTCGGGTTTCTCGTGGCAGAACTGGTGCAACGAATCTCAGGAAAGGGGTTCGAAGAGTTCTTCCAATCGGAAGTTGCCGGGCCTCTCGGGTTAGTTGACACAACATACGCGTTGGACGCAGAAAAGATGCCTAGACTGGCGAGGCTGAAATCGATGCCAGATTTCACCGACCCATCTCTGGCCGATCAGGGCAATGCTCAACTTTTCAAGGCCCACCCGGCACCGGGAGGGAACGGCACATCGACCGCCCGAGACCTGGCTCGGTTCTACAACGCTCTAGTGAATGACGGCTCTGTTGACGGCGAACAGTGGTTGAGCGCTGAGACGATCGCCGATGTGACTGCACTTCACATCGAGGGTATCGGCCCTGTTTCAGGCAGCGAGTACAAATTTGGCCTTGGCTTACAGCTTGCAAAAGAGGGGCCGGGCCGGATGGGAGACGCGCCGGGGCCTCGTGTATTTGGACACGGCGGAGTCGGTACCTCCATCAGCTGGGGAGACCCGGACCTGAAGGTCGGCGTCGCGATCATCACGTCAGGTATGCAGCCGGACGAGGTGAACGACCCACGGTTACAGATGTTTTCGCAACTCGTGCGCGATGCGTTGACGGGGTGATGCCCGATTTGGAATCGAAAGGCGTATTTCCGGGGGTTCAGTGGGAGTCCGGTGATCCCGAAACGCTCGGGTTTGACTCGGCGCGACTTGCCGCAGTGGGCAAATGGCAGGTTGAGCACGCTGATGAATCACCATACCGGCTACTTGTGGTTAGACACGGCCGGATTGCGGCCGAGTGGCACGGCGGTGGTATGGGGCCGGAGGATCTACAAGGACAGGCGTCCGCTTCCAAATCGACCTATTCGACGGTTCTTGGCATAGCGATAGGCGAAGGTGTAATTAGCTCGGCGGATGATCTCGTGGCCGACTACTATCCAGAGTTCCTGGATGTCGGCCCGGATGAAGGACCTAAAGAGAATCGCTACGTATTCCCGGAGAACGCCCGAATCACATTTCGGCAGATGATCGGCAACATGTCCGGCTACATGAAGCCCGAAGAATCACCCGGGCGCACGTTCAACTACCAGACATTTGGCATGAACGTGGTGACACACGCCCTAGCGTCCGAGTACTCGTTGTACCGCACATCTGACCCAGAGCGCGGCGCCGGCTTTGGAAGGCTTGCCGAACGCAAGCTGCGCAACCTGATCGACGGATCATGGAAGTGGGTGTACTCGAACTTCGATCTTCAACCGAAGGCAAAACTTGGTGTTTTTGGCTACGCCACGACATTCCAGATGACGGCCCGTGACATGGCCCGCCTCGGGCTTCTCTGGCTGAATGATGGGAACTGGGCAGGAAAGCAGATCGTTCCGGCCGGGTGGATACGTCAGGCGACGCGCGTCTCAGACATGCTCCTCCAGCACGAGCCCAACTCACTGTGGCAATACGGCCTTGGTTTCTGGTGCAATGATCAAGGAATGCTGTGGCCCGATCTTCCAACAGACTCGTTCGCCGCTGTCGGCGCGGGAAAGCAGTTCATCTGGGTCGACCGTGAACATGATTTGATTGTCGTGCAAAGTCCAGGAACTTTCGAAGGTTCGTTCAGCCCGCGCATCGGTATGCAGGCGGCCGAGCAAGTGCTAACCGCCCTCGTATAAGTGCCAATCCGAGATGCGCGTTTCGTCTATAAATAGTTCAATAAATCCCCGGTACAAATAACATTTGGTGATGATTAAAGGTGAAATCATCAAGTGTTTCCAATGTGAAACGCCCGTCGACGAGTCGGATATTGATTGCGCGCGGCGATCGAGGCATCGCGCTAGAGTTGAAAGATAGATAATCGCATTACCACTACGTGGCAGTTCTATCGCAACCATAAGAGGCGAGGCGTTGATCGCATTTATTTCCGAGGCCTCTCTAACAGGATTTGCAGGTCAAGAGAAGAAGCCCTTCGCAAGTTCGACCTTTATCCTCTGCGTATCTCAACTGATCTGATTGATACCGACTGGTTCTGGCCCACGAGAGTTATCAATTAAGCCGCCGATCTCGGTGCCACACGCGCGCTGATCTCCGTGTATTGTTCACGCCGTTGCCGATCACCAATATCCGTTAACCGGGAGAACGTGCATGAAAATCAAACAGATTCGCGTCGTTGAACTAAACATCCCGGTAACGCCGCCAAAGTCAAAGCCTACTCGACCGGCCGCAAATAAAGTTTCGGCCCGGAGAGCACTCCCGATCAATTATTACCCGGAGTTCGCAACCGAATTCGGGAAAATGCCCGGGGCAAGTGCAGGAGACGTCTGGGTCCAGGTGATTGCTGAGGACGGCACCTTTGGGCTTGGCGCCTGTAGTTACTGGGAGCCCGTGGCGGCGTTGATCGACTATCACTACGCTCCACTACTCGAAGGTAGAGACGCACTCGCAACGGAACTACTGAACGACCTGATGTGGCGTTCCGTGCAGAACTACGGTGCGAGCGGTCTTGCTACGGTAGCTCGATCTGGCGTGGACATCGCCCTCTGGGACCTCAAGGGCAAGCTACTAGATGTACCGGTCTACAGCCTTCTAGGTGGTCCGGTCAGGGACAAGGTTCCCGTATACGCGACCAGCGACGACCTGGACTGGTCGCAGGAACTGGGCTTCAAGGCGTTCAAGATCAGCAATCCGGCCCATTACCGGATGGGTCTGGACGGCGTGAATCTGGCTGAGGAACATATAGCGAAAGCCCGTGAACAGGTCGGGCCAAACGCAGAGTTGATGTACAACCCCGTGAGTTCGTTCAACGTCGAGTTCGCTATCAGGGTTGCGGACCGTGTACGGCCATACAACCTGCGCTGGTTCGAAGAGCCGCTGATCTCCAGCGACCTCGAGGGCTACGTCGAACTAAAGAAAGCAGTTAACTGGGTCCCGATTGCTACAGGCGAGCACCACCATGGACGGCAGGCTTATCGACAGCTCGTCGAGAGGCGGGCGGTAGATATCCTGCAGCCAGACATGAAGTGGTCCGGTGGGCTGACCGAGGTGATTAAGATTTACACCATCGCTGAAGCCGCTGGTCTGATCACCGTGCCGCACACTTCAGCGGGTACGCCGTGGGGCCAGCATTTTGCCGCCGCCGCGCCAGAATCCCCAATTGCCGAATACTGGATGGGCAGTGATCCTGGAATCCCACTAGAAGAAATATGCCCGATTCCCGGAATGCCGATGCCAAGGGACGGATACGTGACCCCGTCCGACGCTCCCGGGTTCGGTATGGAGATTAAACCGGAATGGATTAGTCCATGGGATCATACGGCGGCGGCCAGAGCGCGGGGCATCGCATAGTCTTGGTGCCCGACATCCAAAGGTTTCGTCGGACTTAGTCTCCGACGGCGTCAAAGACCGGCCGCCAGTCGCCATCGATCGGCCACGTAAGCTGGCTGGCGATGTTGTCGTGCGGCCGAAAATTGATCTTGACGTCTTCTACGCGCTCACCTACGACTTCAATATCTTCCAAGGTGAGCCTCCGTAGCTCCATGGCGTAGCGGAGGTAGCCCACCTGGTCCAATCGATAACCCATCGCCTGCAACCCGATCACGTCCGCAGCGATGCTGTGCGCTGAAGCCAATGTAATCCGGGAGTCGATGGGGTCACCACTGACCGGGCCATTGCCCTGCATACCTTCGGTGCCGTCCAGGACGGTGAGATCGGGAGCAACATGCTGCGCCATCTTGGCGAGAGTGAGGTTGATCGCCTTACTGCCCTGATGAATTTTCTGCTTCTCAGAGCGGCCGGCCAGCGTCCCAACCAAAATGTTCTTGAGTCCTAGGGTAACGACGACGTCGTTATGTGTTTTGGTTCGTGTCACGGAGACGACGTACGACTCCGACATCGTCCGTGACATGTTGAGGTACTGAGCATTCAGTTTGTCATCAAAAGAGGCAATTTTGACGGTTTCATCCGTATTCAAATCGAGCCATGTGATATCGAACTCGTCGACGAGAGGACGGTATCCGTAGTTATCAAACCCGTCGGCTGCAGTTCCAATGGCCGGTCCGGCAGCAATAGTGAACTCGTTGACGCCTTTGTCCTTGAGGAAGGTCAGTGTTGATCGCACCGCGTCCACTGGAGTCGCGCTCAACTGGTTGAGGGTTGAAACAAAGTTGGGCTTGATCAAGACCGGCAGGTCTGGAATCTGAACTTGATCTGATATGAGGGCCAGTGCTTCGGGAACGGTACTGGTTCGATCAGACCCACTAACTAAACTTACCTTGATCTTACCGTTGGCCATATTCGTATCACTCCCATGATTCCTGGATCATACCGGTCAGCACATGCTCTAGTTTCTGAAAAGTGATGTTACGGCATATCTCAGAAACTGACCGCCCGGGCTTGCCCACGGCACGCTCTCGCCAAATAATGCCGCTGTAAATGAATTTAGTATCGGAGCATCTGAATGACGGATAAAACAAAGGGCGGCAAACGCATTCTGGTGACAGGTATGAGCGGGCTAATCGGCGGCATGGTCGGTCGGTCGTTGGCAAAGAAAAACTATGTACGTGCATTAAACCGCCAGGATGTTGAAGGAGTGGACTGCGTACGGGCGGATATCTCTGACCTAGATGCCATACGTCCAGCGTTTGAGGACATCGAAATCGTCGTACATATGGCCGCGTACCTGGGTCCGGAGTTCTCAAGCCAAGTGTCAGGGAATGTTATCGGAGCCTACAACGTTTTTGAGGCTGCCCGCGAAGCCGGCGTTAAACGCGTCATATTCGGTAGCTCCGGCGCCACACAGATGCAATACGAAGTAGACGAGCCAATAAAGGCGATGGTAGAGGCACGCTGGGATGATGTACCTTCACCTCGGCCAATCCTCACTCCGCAGGACGCGCCCCGGCCCAACGGCATTTACGGCGCCACAAAGTTATGGGGCGAGGCACTTGGACGCTACTACTCCGATGCGCACGGCATGTCGGTGATATGCGTCCGCATTGGCCGAGTGGTCAAAGAAGACTGGCCGTCCGACGCCCGGCATGCGGCGGTGTACTGCAGTCATCGCGACGTCATTCAGATGATCGAGAAATGTGTATCTGCTCCTGATTCGATTCGCTTTGATCTGTTTTATGCGGTCTCCAACAACCGCGGCCGCTATCGAGATATCGACCACTCAAGAGAGATCATCGCGTTCGTACCGGAAGATGGAATTCCCGAATGGCCCATGGAGCGTCCCGGATAGAGCGGGAAAATCCCCGGGCTTGGTTTAGACATTCGAATTCATCGGAACGCGCATAAGTTCTTTCGGGAGTTTCGGAGAAAGTGTCTCTATTATCTGTCTTCGATGCGCTATGAACCGGAGATCGTTATGAAAGGCGATTCGGGGCGAAAGCGCACACCAGCACGATGCGCCTTCACACTCCTATCCCACATACGCCTGCTGCATTCGAAAGATCCCATATCAGGGGCCGGGTGCGGCCGCATGTTACCCAGGCAACTCTGGCGTCGCTCGCTCTACTTGCGATTTTGTTCATCGAGCAGGGCGTGTCCAACGGCATCATTGTTGTAACTATCGCTTCATCTACAGCGACCGTGTTTGTTGTACCGCACTCAATCGCTTCATCCCCACAGAGAGTCATAGGCGGTCACGTCGTCAGCGTACTCGTTGGCCTTGCGCTCTGGGGAGGGCTTTACTTTGTGACAGGCGGCAACGCCAACACTGCATCAAATATGCAGATCGACATCTTTGGAGCGGCGGCTGTTGGGCTGTCTGTGTTGGTCATGGCGACCACGAATACTGAACATCCCCCGGCTGCGGGAACGGCCTTCGGCATCATCGTCGCGGGACTGTCGTTCACTTTCATAGCCTTCATCTTGAGCGCGGTAGTAATTCTTTCGATCGTCCGGTACTTGCTTCGGGACCGACTTCAAAACTTGCTCTAGCCGTCCGGTATTTTTAGAACCGAGCGCGAGAACGCCGCCGGGCCTTTCGGCCACGGCGGCGTTCTCATATTGTCTTACTATCGCTAAATGGCCATCTTAGCGATCCGCCGGAGTGAGCGGCGATTCCAAGTAACGCCAGAGATCGCTCTCGACGTTCAAAATCAACGTCGCGTCGCTCTCAAGCAATTTCTTGTAGGCCTCAAGAGACCGTACGAACCCGTAGAACTCAGGATCCCGGCCTAGCTGTTCAGAGAGGATCGAAATCGCCTCTCCTTCAGCCTCACCAATAATCCTTGCGGAGTCACCTTGAGCCGATTGCGTGATGATCTGAACTATCCTGTCCACCTCAGCACGTTTCTCAAGATCAATCTGCGCACCTTCCGCACGTTCAGCGGATGCGATCCGTTGACGCTCAGCTCTCATCCTGTCAAATACCGAGGATGCGACTCCTTGTGGGAAGTCAGCGCGCTTGATGCGAACATCGAAAATCTCGATACCGAACCGATCGTTCAGCGGAACCCGGTAACGGAAATTTTCACCTTCTAGATCGAAATCAAGAGGAGCAGCGCTGTTGACGATCGATTCCAACTGGTCCGCAGTTGGAACCCGATCTCTGATGGCCTCTTCACCCTCTGCCACTGCCTTTCCGGCAATGAAGATCGACAGGCTAGGGTCCCTCAATCCACCAGGAAGCTGTTCGGCCTCAGATCGCGTGATGTCCAAGAGCTTGGCCGCAGCGGTTACCCGGTTCATGATCTCCTCACGTGTCTCGTCGATAATCTCAGACTGGAGGTCCAGTGCTACCTCACGACGCAGATTTGAGTTGATAATGTCGCCCACCCTTGCCTCGGCGTTTGATTCCGTGCGAAGAGCCTGGAAGAACGTCAACGGGTCGGTGATTCTGTAACGAGCGTACGCGTCAATCACGAGTGTGCGCTTGTCCAGAGTCAATAGCGAGGAAGGTGGTGCGTCAACACGAAGCAGACGTTTGTCCAACTTGGTCACTGACTCAATGAACGGAACCTTGATCGCAAGTCCGGGGTTTATCTTGGACTCTCTAAATTCTCCAAGACGAGTAACGATCGCTACTTGCGTCTCGTCGACCTTGTAGAGAGCTTGAGAGGCAACGATTGCGGTGATTATCAGGAGTACAAGAAGTGGGATTGCAAGTTTACGCATCTTATTGCCCTCCCACCGAGCTCGTATTGCCGGTAGACGACAAGGGCAGGAACGGCAAAACGCCATCCGCCACATCCCCTGTCACAACAAATTTCGTGGTCCCCGGCAGAATCTCTTCCATCGCTTCCAAGTACAGGCGCTGCCGGGTGACGTCCTGGGAGTTCAGGTAACCCTCAAGGAGTTCTTTGAACCCGTCGGCCTCACCTTGTGCCAGCGCTATACGACCCTGTTTGAAACCTTCAGCAGACTCAATGATCCGAGCGGCTTCACCTCGTGCTCTAGGCAACTGGTCGGCCTCGTAAGCGTCGGCCAGGTTTCTTAGCCGCTCTTTCTCCTCCTGTGCCACCACTACGTCTTCAAATGCATCCCGTACTTCTTCCGGCGGATTCACGTTCTGCAGCAGCACCGAGATAATGTTGATGCCGGCACTGTAAGAGTTGAGGATTGTTTGCATCTGGAGGCGTGTGTCCTCCTGAATCTGCTCACGACCCTCGGTCAGTGCGTCGTCGATCGTGCGGGCCCCCACGACCTGGCGTAACGACGTTTCAGCAACGTCACGCAGGGTTCGTCCGTCAGGCCTGCCGATGCCGACACTTCTGTCCAAGTCTCCGGGGTCGTCAACCTCGAACAGGTAGTTGCGGAGGTCCGATATCTTGTACTGGATCACAGCGCCAACGTCCACAAGGTTTTCGTCACCCGTGATCATCTGGGCCTCTACGGCGACTAGGGTTACTGACGCCGTTCCTTCGGATCCACTTCGGAATCCCAACTCGAGGGTTCGCGTCTGCGTCACCTGAACAATGTCACGTTGGCCTACTGGTGACGGCCACCACCAATTCAGCCCGGATCCGGCCGTACTGTTGTATTTGCCGAACAGGCGCAGAGACGCCTCCTCGTCAGGATCAACCGTAAATATTCCAGAAGCCAACCATATGACGGCGGCAACAATCATGCCGACCAGAACGAGCAGGCTTATACCGCCTCCACCGAGAAATCCAAGCGGTGGAATCCCCCCTTTAAAACGTCCGATCAAGTCTTCCAAAGAGACCTGTTCTCGACCGGTGTTTCCTCCGTTGCCTCCACCACCGTCTTCTGGTGGGCGGTACATTTCGTCTCGGCCCATCCGAGGTATGGAATCGCTACCTGCGGCCATTATTACTCCTGCCAGCGACTTTCATTCGGTCGCCGCCCGGCGGTGACACAAAAGCCCCGCCTGATTTCAGTGCCCTGACACCTATATCGGGTCGTGATGCGAACCGGTGAAGGTACCTGGTTATTAGATTGCCCGGCAAACGCCACCGCGCACCATTGCCAGACAGTCCTAAAGTATACCCGAGGGAAGCGCATATTCCTGTACCTAAATTACCTGGATGCCTTTCAGGGTCACATCTTCCGTAGCGACAAACCGGTTAATCACCGATTCGCCCCTCGAACTCCGATCGCTCCCGGTCAAGACGCTGAAGAAATTCCTCGTAGCTGGTTATGCCCTGTATGGCTTTTACAAGGTCTGCAACGTTCTCGACATACTTTCTCAACTCTTGTACCTGCTCACCTATCGGGCTGACCGAAGCGGGGTTGTCACCGTAAGAACCATTGAACGCGAAGTAAGCCTGATTGATTTTCCGAATAAATATCCCGTGGCCATGAAGCTCAATTCGCCTCTGTTCCATGTAGGCCTCGGCCCCGTGTACGTTGCCATCTCCTAGTATTTCGTCAACGTTGAGACGCGTCTGGCGCATAAATTCGTGGAAATTGAATTCCTCCGAATTCGGAGCTATCTCAGCTATAAATGGATCCGGGGGCGGAAGAGTCTCGCCGGTAATGTGCTCATAAGTAAGCCGTCCCACCTCTTCACCAAACAGGTTGGCGACCGTTTCATTGAGCGTCGCGAGATCACCGCTGCTCCAGTAACCACGTCCCAACGGCTTGAAGATGAGATAGGCATGTAGCCACTCGTGCGCCGCGACATCCAACGTTGACAGCAGATCACGATCATGCGGAATTACGGTTGGGAACGTCGCGACGCCGCCAGTTCCGAGCACAATGGCCGACAACCCTGAGTTGTCTTGAACCGCGTCTTCCACGGCCTGTCGTTCGGTGAGTGTGATTTCGGAATCGATCAATATCGATTCCAGCCGCTGGATGCGATCGCGCGGTGAGGTGACAAGAACTCGCGGGGTTAAGTCCAGCCTGAAATCGACGGGAGGCCATGTAATCGGGCCCAGTTCGCCGATACCCAGATCCCGGAGAACGGCGTCAATTGCCGATTCCATCAGTTCCTCAACGTCGTTCCGAAGCACGCGACGTTCCTTCTCAAGCTGATCAAGATGATCTTGTAGCGACGTCAATTGATCGCCACCTGAATCGAAAACGGAACCTTTATGTTCGATATCGCGTTTTGCCGTTCTAATCTCGTCATTTAGCACTAAATAACGATCGAGCCGCTCACGTTTTTCTCCGTCTGAGGTTCCAACCCATGGAATAAACTCTCTGGAGCGATGAACCCACTTATCTAAGAAGTTGGAGATCTCCCAGCCAATAAGACCGAACTCGTGACCACGTGCTGCCGCATGGGCCGGGCTCAGGACACGCGTGGAGCGGGGCGTAAAGACCAACAGGGCCACCACAACGAATATCAAAACGGCTCTGCTGAATCTCCGGCTCCTCAACAGACGGCAGATGGCGTGGAACGGCCAGTACAGGGATTGAAGCAAGCGAATGAGAATCTGTATCAATCGACTGATCTGGTTGCCAGCAAAGGTTGTGCCCAACGTCTCCAGTGGTCAATTCCTCGGGTCGAGATAGCGACGAATCAACATCGTTGTCTCGTGATGAATGTGATTCTCTACGGTTATTGGTAAAGACTGTCTCACGTATATACGTTCTTCGCCCGAGATATGGCGCGCAGATGAACCGATTGATCCGACCACAAACCTAATCACCCCTTGAAGGGTTTCTGAGGGCGACTTACTCATTCGTCAGCCAACCATATCCGATGCCCGGTTCCGGCACTCAGGTCAAAGGCGATCAGGACACCCGGCGAAGTTCCGCCGATGTGGCGTACGCGAGCAGCGGTGGAACCGCCGCTCCAATACCGCCGATAAGGAGGGCGATCTCGTTGCTCAGCGCCTGTGCGATAACACCACTGAACAGGAACCCCAGCGAAAACAGCTGCATGGAGATCCCGAACAAACTCATAACCCTGCCCCTCATTTCATTAGGGGTGTGACTCTGCACAAGAACACTGATCGTTATGACGTAGGCCAGGCCAGTGGCGCCCATCAGTCCCAGGAGAAACAACGACAGATAATAATCCCGCGAAAACGCAAAAATGACCATAAACACGCCAAACAAAACTCCAGTGCCGATCAACAGAAGTCCCTTGTTGAATCTGTCACCGGTAACGAACAGCACAATTGTGCCGAGCGCCCCACCTATTCCAAACGCGGCCATCATCAACCCGAATCCTTCGCCGCCCACGTCAAATACGTCTTCTGCGTAGACCGGGATTAGAGGCATGATGAACCCGGCAAATAGTGCGAGCAGGTTCAATGACATGAGTACCCGGATCACCGGGTCAGACTTGACAAAATTCAGGCCGTCCCTCATGTCCTCCCATGCTGATTTCGATTTGTCGCTTCGATGGACAGCCCGGCTTTTCACCATGAATAGCATCGGCAGACCGACAACTCCAAGCCCCCCTATTAGGAAGTAGACCGAGCCAGCACCCCATGCGCCGATCATGACCCCAGCGATGGCTGGTCCAATAATCAAGCCCATCGTGCCGAAGGATTGCATCATCGACGTGGCGCTCATGAGCTTATCTCGTCCAACAAGCTCCACGACAAAGCTCTGGTTGGCGGGCATTCCGAATGCCACGACGCTCCCCT
>JAAZYK010000230.1 GCA_014239685.1 Dehalococcoidia bacterium
GGGAGCTTGGCCAAGCGCGTCCCCTTTGATTCCTTCTCCCTCAGGGAGAAGGTGGCCGCAGGCCGGATGAGGGTGAAAATCCTCGGATAGCTTTATTAAAGGCTACTGTTCGAGCGACCCATTAAGCAGCAAAGCCCACCTTTCGGTGGGCTTTGCGTTTTAGCAATCTTTCTGAGTTTCGATTACTCCAGATCTTTGATCCGGTAGTAGCCGGCGTTGCCCGTTGTGCTTTTCTCGGCGTGGAAGTTTACCGGGCCGTTCTCGGACGGCTCGCCGACGTTCTCCCACTTCACAACACCCGAAGCGTCCGGGGTCAGAGAGGCGGTGCGTTGCACCTGGTATTTTGGAGCACCTCCGGTCCATCCGACGAGGATGCCACCGTTGATGGCTTCGTATTTCACAATGCTCGTGCTGCGCTTGATCAAGCTGTTATCGCCGTGCACATGGACAAAGTAGGTCTGATCGATGAGATCGCCATTATTTGTCTCAGCGCGCAATTCAACGAAATCGCTCTCGGCGTCAGCCGGGACATCCCATTTGACGATGTTGTTCTCCACGGTCACCCCTTTCGGTCCGTTGAGCAACATCACTTCGTATTCCTGCCCGTCGGTGAAGACGTTTGGCGTGTAGGAGTAGGTTGTGCCCTTGACCGCCGTCAACGGCGGGTTGCTCACGAATGTGAACACATCCTCGCGGTACGGCACGCCGTTTAGCAGGTGTGCCGGGAAGACATTGATCTCAATTTCCTGCGTCGCCTCTTGGGCGATGTCGATCGCTAACTCCCCATCATCCAACGGATCTGCTTCCCCCTCGTGTTCCTTAGCGGAGATAAGCACGCGGTGTACACCCTCCTGATCGGCTGTCGGGTTCCAGCTGATTAAGCCGGATTCTTCGTCAATCTTCATCCCGTTCGGTGCGGACACCAGCGTCCAATCCATATCGCTGCCAACTTGCTGAGTTAGATCCTCGACGAGTTCTGGGTTGTGTTCGTCGCCGTCGAAGAACACCGGGCGGTAAATCCAATCGTAACCCACTGTGGCTTTGTCACTCGCCGTTGACGTGATCGACGGTGGCGTTCCACCGGGGTAGTTCGTCGGGACAACCCGATGAATCACCTTGGCGCTGGACTCGACGTAGTTCCCGTCCACGGAAAGCACCGCCACGTAGTACGGAACTCCGTTCTCCAATCCCTCGATCTTCACGTCGCTGAACTGGGTCTGACCTGTCAGCGGATAAATCATCTGGCTCGCCTCAATCTTGTCGAACGTCGGGCTCTTGGAGTAGACGACGTTGTAGTAGTTCACACGCTCGTCGGCCACGGCATCCCAGGCAACGGTGAAGTTGTTCGGGCCGGCCAAGGTCGCCATTTGCTCCACGCTGTCAGGGGCGTTGTCCATGTCGATGTAGATCCGCTCGTCCGAGTAGATCCGCTCTGCGAGGTTGCGGCCGTCGTTTACCTCAAGGTAGGTATAGTACCAGCCGGGACGAAGCCCAAGCGAGTCGGTCAGGAAGGTGAACGGCTCATCTGTGTTCATTTCGGAAACCAGACCGCCACCCACATAGAACCCGTCGTAGCCCTGTCGGTCCTTGTCCACGAAGAAGCTGACAACCGTCTCGCTGCCCTCGTCCTCGTCAAAGTAGGCCCAATCGATATCGAACTGGTTCGGGATCACCGTGCCGTCGCGTGCTCCGGATTCGCTGGCAACGACGCCAACCACCTGGGGTATCGCGTTGGGCGAAGCCAACTCGACCAGTGTGCCACCGAGCGCGTCGGCGTTGCCAACCACCATTTGGTAAGTGCCTTTCTTGACATCCTGCAACAGGTAAAATGCCTCCTTGGCCTCGGCGTTTACCGTGCCCGTGCCTTTGGCGCCGACCTCGTAGCCGAACGGCATCGGGCCGTTGTGAATGTCCAGTTCCGCGCCATCCGGCGTGATCAGCACCAAGTCAATGTCATCCACTTCCTTCTCGTAGCTGATTCGGAAGATGGCGGTTTTCAAATCCTCTGTGACCTCGATGGTTTCAACATCAGGCCCCTGTT
>JAAZYK010000231.1 GCA_014239685.1 Dehalococcoidia bacterium
CTAAGGCTGGGCGCGCTATAAATCATGACGATAGGTCGGTGCTCTGAGATGCTGTGCAACCGGCTTATGGCTACTCGTCCCGTGGAGGTGGGGGGGAGATGTGGATCGCATTCGGATGCAGAAGCTCTGGTTGAATAGAAAAGCCGAACAAAGCTGCCCGGTGAGACGTATCAGAGGCTCTATGGGAGATTTTTGGGCCGTCCGTAGAGCGTTAGCTGATCAGTTGTTGAACTGCGCCTGAACGGGTAAACCCTGTCCGCCACCGAGCGGGTGAAACCGAGTTAATTGGACGAACGCATCAAATCGGGCGTTTATATCTGTTGTGGACAGAGAGCGAAGTCGGTCGAGCCCGTAGCTCTCGACTGCGAACGACGCCATCACGGATCCAACTACCGAGGCGCGGCGGATCGCATCATCGCCGGTATCGTCTATCGACGACAGATAACCAAGGAAACCGCCGGCAAATGAGTCGCCGGCACCAGTTGGGTCGGTAACGGTCACCATTGGGTAGGCTGGAACGGCGAACGTGAAATTTTTATGGAACACCACCGCTCCGTACTCGCCACGTTTGATTACGACAGCGCGAAGCCCTTTAGCCAATAGGTCCGTGGCCGCCAGAGCGACACTGTCACAGCCCGTGAGTTGAAGAGACTCGGCCTCATTGATCAAAAGAACGTCGACGTTCTCTATCAACGAGACCAATGCTGGGCGTGCGATGTCTATCCACAGGTTCATGGTGTCGCACGCAACCATCTTAGGGCGCGTGGACATCTGGGAAAGAACAGATGCCTGGATGTTGGGATCGATGTTGGCCAGAAATAAGAAAGGGACGTCTCTGTGGTCGTCGCCTAACTCGGGTGCGAAATCAGCGAAGACGTTCAACTGCGTGTCCAGTGTTATGGCGCTGTTTAGATCCTCACGGTAACTGCCAGACCATCGAAACGTCTTCCCTTCAACCCGTACGAGCCCTGAGGTATCGATCCCGCGATTTGACAGCATCTGACCGTCGCCCGGGTCAAAATCCTCACCCACAACAGCTACCACGGCTACGTCCGTGAAGTAACTGGACGCCACCGAGAAGAAGGTGGCAGAGCCGCCGAGTTGGTCATCATTTTTACCGGTCGGCGTGTCAACACTATCGTAGGCTACTGAGCCGACGACCAACATTTTTGGGGTGTCGGGCATTCGTTAGGCGTCCATGCCAGTCGAGACCGGAAGCCCGGCCTGAATCCATCCTGGGGTGCCGTCCTCGATGTTGAACAGTCGGTCTTCAGCGGCGCCCATTGCCGCCGCGTACTCCGCAGCGAGGCCGCTGCGAGCACCGACCATACAGATGAAAAGGAGAGGCCCCTCGGTTGGCAGTTCATCGAACCGTGCAATCACGTCATCCACAGGGAGCCACTGGGCACCCTGGACGTGACCCTCTGCGTATTCGTCTGGATTGCGAACATCGATCACGGTGGCGTTTCCTGCCTTGAGCATATCCGCCGCCTCAGGCGAGGTGACTCTTGTGTAGGGTTCGCCTTCAACTTGCCTCGGCAATTGTGACCTCCGGGTCTGTTTTTATGTAATAGGTGTCTAGGATATCCGGAATCTCAGCAAATGCGTTGTCCCCGTGGACCGTTGCATCAGGATGATCCTTGCGTCACGGATCTTCTTTCGACTAAGGAGCGAGCCCTGAAGGGTGATGGGGCGTTAGGCACCGGAATTCCTGTCCCTTCTGGATCGTTACACGAACGCCCTCGCGCACGCAACGTCTACCACGTCGGCAGGGTCGGCCTTGATAACCGGATGATTCGATGTTGGGGGCGGTAATTGGATCTGATAATGGTGTCCAGAGAGACGTGTATTGCTCTGTATTTCCGTTGACATGGCAGGATTGGAGTTTGTATAGTTGATGGTCGCTCCGGTGAACGACGGCCCCTCTCATGGGAAGTTACCCGATGTTTATGGGCGGCGAAGCACCTTGAAAATTGAATAGTGGAATGGCTG
>JAAZYK010000232.1 GCA_014239685.1 Dehalococcoidia bacterium
CCCGTCGGCACGCTCATCACCGGCAATTGACTGAGAAGATTGAAGCCATGCGTCATGACCCAGCCGACATAGGCTTGCAGGCGCGTACCGTTGATCCGGTAATCGGGATCTGAATCGTCGTGGTCGGCCTTAACCGCGGGCACTGCCAGCGTTGGACAGATCAACGCGTCGTAGTTCTTCAAAACAGGCTGAAGTTTCTGCCACATCCATCCGCGAAACGTGTAACAACCGTAAAGGCGTACCGCGTCGTGCCCGAGGCCACGTTCAAGTAACCCGACCACATAGGGGTCCATCTCGCCACGCCAACGTGGTAAAAAATGACCCGCAACTGCAGCGAACAACCCCTCCCACCAGGTCATCCAACAATCCAGAACGGCCCAATTCCAGCCGACATCCACCTCGTCGACCTGGCAACCGAGCCCGCGCAACGTCTCTACCGCACGCAACGTGTTAGCCTGAACTTCTGGATCGACCTCCGTGTAACCCAGGTTCATGGAGAAAGCGATCTTCTTACCGGCAATCCCATTATAGGTCGCCGGCAAACGAACCTTTGGCAGATGAGAGCAAAGATCTTCGTCATGGGGTCCTGACATCACATTTTGCATTAAGGCTGCATCGGCAACGCTACGTACCATCGGGCCGTAGTGCAGGATCGATTCGAACGGATGATCCCGGTCAAGCGGATTGCGCCCGAACGGCGCTTTGTAGCCGAAGATACCGCAGGCCGATGAGGGAATTCGGATGGAACCGCCACCGTCCGTACCGTCAGCAAGTGTGGTCATGCCGCCGGCCACCGCCGCGCCCGCGCCGCCTGACGATCCGCCCGAGGTGTACTCAAGGTTCCACGGATTTGGCGTGACGCCCCAGAGCGGGCTATGCGTCGCACCGGAATAGGCAAACTCGGGCGAGGTAGTACGCATATGCATAACTGCTCCGGCGCGCAGAAGACGTTCAACGGTCGGTGCGGTATAGTCTGGGCGAAAGTTTTCGAAAATCTTCGATCCGAATGTCGTGATTTCTCCCTTCACCGGATGGAAATCCTTGATCGCAACCGGCACGCCTTCTAGAGCGCGAAGCCGACCGTCGGTCTTCATGTAGCGTTGCTCCGCCTTACGCGCATGGTCGAGCGCACGATCAAAGAAGTAATATGTGATAGCGTTGACCTTCGGATTTATGCTCTCGCAGCGGGCGATCAAAGCCTGCAAGAGTTCCACGGGCGAGAGTTTGCGCGCTTTAAAATGCGCGATTGCGTCGGTCGCGCTCATATAACAAAGATCGATATCGGCCATTATCGTTTTCTCCTGTTGTGTTCTATTCCCCTAGCCGGGGACAGATTTCCTTAGGTGGCGGCGCCAAATTCTTCGCGCCAACTCCTGGTCAAATATTTGGGCGGTGTTGTCTCCACGGCCGCGCGCGCTCGTAGTCAGCCGCGGCGCGAAACACAGAAAGGTCGTCATAGGTGCTGCCAACGATTTGAATTCCGGTGGGCACACCGTTTTGAGCCAAACCACTCGGAACACTCGCGACCGGACATTCTGGCACCAAGTTGAACGGATAATTGAGCTGCCACTGAACATATATATCCGCCGGCAAATTCGAAACCGTGAGGGGTTTACCGTTAATTCTAAGTTCTGTCGTGTTCAGGTCGATATCGATCGGCAGCGCCGGAAGAGCATTTGTCGGACATATGAGAACATCGTATTTATCTAGGATCGGACCCAGCGTTTCATACATCCGACCGCGCACGGCATTGGTCTGATAGAAGCGGCTCAGGCTATGTTGCGACCCCCGCTCCAGGACCTGACGTACAAAGCCGTCCATTTCGTATTTCCAACGCGGATAGAGATCACCGGCTGACGCCCAGAAAAGTCCCTCCCAAACCGTCGTCCAGGCGTCGAGGACACCGAGGTCCCATCCAATGTCGACCTCTTCAATGGTGCAGCCGAGGCTGCGAAATCCATCCAGCGCC
>JAAZYK010000233.1 GCA_014239685.1 Dehalococcoidia bacterium
CGTCGTTTACGTAGTACTCACGTGTGACATCTGCACCGGCTGCTTCGAGCAAGTTGGCGAGACCGCTGCCGATTACAGCGCCCCGTGCGTGGCCGACGTGAAGCGGGCCCGTCGGATTGACGCTGACGAATTCCAGTTGAATCTTCTGGCCCATCTTCGAGTCAGTGTTGCCAAACTCCGACCCGGCGGCGCGAATGGCCTCCACCTGGGACTGGAACCACGCATCGGCCAGGGTAATGTTGATGAACCCAGGGCCGGCGACCTCTACGTTTTTGACGTCGGCGTTGTCCGGAAATGCATCGACGATCGCTGCGGCGATGACCGGCGGCGCCATCTTCATTGTGCGCGCGAGTTTGAGCGGCAGACTGGTCGCAAAATCGCCATGGCCCTGATCCCGGGGCTGCTCGATGGTGATTTCAAACGCGCCGGCTGACGGAAGCTGGCCCTGACTCTGGGCTGCCGCAAGTGCTTCTGCGACCGCGTCACGAAGCTGATCGGTTATTCGCATAAGACACGAAATCCTAGCATGGGTGGCCTGTTGGGCGGGCAGCCAAAAGAACTGCAGAAAGGGCGAAATTACACGAAAGCGCTATTAGTTGATATTTGCGACTATCAGGATTGCGCCGGTCCTCCTATATTCATAATCAAGCCCAAGATCGAAACGCCGGATGCAATACGATTCTTGGAGAATATTTCGGCTCCCCTGTACATAACCTACAGCCCATCGATATGGGCCAGACATCTCGTGTGTTGTCCTTGGGTGCGCCACAAGTCTCTACTCCCAGCGCTGGTATGCGATGTCGTCCATGCCAAAAGCGTACGACTGGATGAAGAAACGAACTCTCGCGAACCGTCCGAGTAAGTCGTAACCCGGGCGTACAGTCAAAGAGTTTCCTCTGAGACGACTAACAACCGGGGACAAGTCAAAATGCGATACCTTCAAGGTGATCGCCACCGAGAGATCTCAACTCGGGATACTGGGTAGAGGGCTTCAGGCGGATGTTCTCGGCCACTGGATCTAGGCCTCTTAACAGCGCTATACGTTTTCTAGGACTACGGACGAACGCGCATTGAGGCAGAATGACCCTAGGCAAACCGGATTACGCTGACCAATTCCATAGGTGGCGTTGATTGAGCGATCTCCCACGGCGACTAGTGGTTTGCCGAGAACAATCAGCGAATTATCGATCGTCTCAAGGAAGTCCTCAGCATGACCTCGCCTGACGAACTCAAATCTGGATATGTCCTGGCTGTGAGCGCCAGCGGCACGCATACAATGACCAAGCCAAACCAGGCGAGCGTACGCATCATCGAGGGACTCGGCGTAGAAGGCGATGCACATCAGGGTGAGACGGTGAAACATCGGTCACGTGTCGCCCGAAATCCTAACCAACCAAACCTACGACAGGTCCATCTGATACACGGCGAGTTGCTGGACGAACTGAGCGAACAGGGCTTTGAAGTAGAACCAGGACAAATGGGCGAGAACGTCACGACGCGTGGCATCGATCTGCTGAGATTACCGCTTGGAACACGGCTGTTTCTGGGAACGGACGCCATGGTGATCCTGACCGGACTCCGGAATCCATGTGCGCAGCTTGATTGCATTCAGCCAAAGCTCATGGCGGCGGTGATCGACAAAGATGATGACGGTAAACCGGTGTTCAAGGCCGGCGTGATGTCAATCGCCGTGACCGGCGGCGAGGTCCGTCCAGGTGATGAGATTCGGCTAGAACTTCCGGCCGGCGCGCAGGTGCCGCTTCAGCAGGTCTGAGGTCTCAACCGGCGCTTATATCCAGAAATGACGTCGCCAGATAATGTGCCGCGTAATGATTTCTAATCGCACGCGATACCTCATCGCGGGGTCGGAAAGTGGCAAATCGACTCTGGCCGCTAAGGAAACCTTCCGATCTGACAAGCAGTCCCAAGTCTTGGCCCTGCACGACTTGATGA
>JAAZYK010000234.1:0-1721 GCA_014239685.1 Dehalococcoidia bacterium
CGGAAGACCCGCAAGTGCGGCATAAGTTTGCCGAGTTGGATGTCGATATAGAGTGCGCACGCTTGGTGGCTTACGAAGTCGCCTGGATGCAGTCGGTCGGACAGGTGCCGAACAAGGAAGCATCTGCCTCGAAGATCCTTGGTACTCAGCTTATGCAGAAACTCGCTAAGTTCGGGACCGAACTCGGCGGCATGTACGGAATGCTGGGTCCGGGCTCGGAATTTGCTCCTATCGACGGTAAATACCCGAAGATGCAGCTCTCATCGGTGTCGAGCACCATCGCTGCGGGTACCACCGAGATCAACAAAGGAATCATCGCATCGCGAGGTCTTGGACTGCCGCGAGGTTAATAAGACATTACAACCCGCGCTTGAGGCGTGGACGAAACCCAATAAAGAGACTACTGGAGTAACTGAACGTGGACATCGGCCTCTCCGAAACGCAGCAACTTATTCGCAACTCTGCACGGGAATTCCTCGAGGAGAACTGCGACACGCAGTACGTGCGTGCAATGGAAGAAGACGAAGTCGGTCACACCGAAGAGTTGTGGGACCAACTTGCGGAACTTGGATGGCTCGGACTAACAGTGCCCGAAGAGTACGGCGGTGCAGGCATGTCATTCAGTGAACTTGCGATTCTTCTTGAGGAGACCGGTGCAGCGATGCTGCCGGGTCCCTTCTTCTCGACTGCTGTGATCGGAGCAGAGGCTCTGAAACTGGCGGGATCCGAAGATCAGAAGAAAGACCTCCTCGCGAAACTGGCCGAAGGCAAACTAAAGACGGCCCTTGCGTTCCACGAGTCAGGTGCCTCATGGAACGCAGAGAGCGTTTCTGAGATGACGGCCACGGAGACCGAGGACGGCTGGATACTCAACGGCGAAAAGCGCTTCGTGCAGGACGGCGCAGCGGCAGACATGGTGATCGTTGCCGCCCGCACCGGTGAGGACGCGGAGAACGGCATCACGCTATTCCTGGTCGAGAGCGACAACGCAGATGTCGATTCCCGGGAACTCAAGACCACCAGCTCGGACCGGATGTCGGTTATGACCTTTGGCGAGGTTTCAGTGCCGAAGGCGTCGGTCCTTGGCGAAGTTAACGGCGGCTGGGCGATTCTACAGAAGCTCTTCCAGTACGGCGCCGCGGGCAAGTGTGCGGAGATGGCGGGCGCCGGTCAGAAGATGCTCGACACAACCGTTGACTACGTACAGAACCGTGTCCAGTTTGGACGATCGATTGGCAGTTTCCAGGCCATACAACACCACGCGGCAGACATGGCGATAGAGGTGCAGTCGGGGAGACAACTTGCGCGTCAAGCTGCATGGTTTCTGGGTGAAGGCCTGGATGCCACGCGACAGGTAGCGCTGGCCAAAGCGTATCTGAGTGAGGCGTACCCACGGGTTTGCGCAACGGCACACCAGTGCCACGGCGCTATCGGCTACACGCACGAGTACGATCTTCACCTGTGGACACGAAGAGCAACGGGCCAGCGGCTAGCGTTCGGTGATACGAAGCTGCATCAGAAGACGCTGACAGACGCGGCTGGGCTCTAAACAGGTAACGCCGGCCCGCACTCACAGGACAGAAGGAATACAGGATTGGATGACCGCCTGATCCAGGGACGGCTCAAGGCGGAGCTGCAAAATTCCAGAGACAGTCCCTCTGATCCCAGGAGGCCTGAGATGGACCCGAACTGCATATTTTGCAAGATTATTTCGGGCGATA
>JAAZYK010000234.1:1731-1947 GCA_014239685.1 Dehalococcoidia bacterium
CTCCACCAACAGTCCCCGGGAACGCAGGTTCCCATGGGACGATGATGAATTTGCGCATCGCTTCGTAAAGATCACCGACGAGAACGCCCAAGTGTGGCGACCGCCGGAGCCGGACGTGATCCGGCTACTGGATATCTGGAACAACAGAACTAGCCATACCGGTGCCCTCCTGCCCTCCATACTGGAACTCGCCTGTGGAACCGGTCGGCACTCGAT
>JAAZYK010000235.1 GCA_014239685.1 Dehalococcoidia bacterium
TTGATCAGCCCTGGTATGACGATGAATCCCGGACCACCGATCACCTCATCCGGCTGATGGCGCGCCTTGAGATCGTCGTATCGGCCGATCTCAATAATCTCCCCGTCGCGCTGAAATACAGCGCCGTCGGTGATAATTTCGCTCTCGTCGTCGCCAAGCGCCCGGCACACGACATACTTACCACGTATTAACGATGATGGCACTCATTGTCTCCCAATGAACCGAGGAACTGGTTGGGGGTGGGTTTGCGACGGTTACAATTACGATTGTCGCGACCAGTGCCGCTACAACGCCCCGTTAGAAACGGGATATCCGTGAACGATACTCGCATCGCGTGTCCTGCATATTGGAGCGGCTCAAAAAGGGTCTGTATAGACCGTTTTGTGTGGCCGTGGGCATGCCGAACTCCGGAATTCTTATCGCTTAAGTTGAATCGCCTTTACCGACACACCTTCGATGGGATCCAGAGTCACAATGGCTAATGTAGGCGAATTCCCACCCGCTGGCGCTCCACTGTAGAACGCGGGCGCGCCGCTTCCACTTGTGACTTCACGGAAAACATGGACGTGACCCAGTGCCACGTAATCGCAATCGGCTACCGCCAGTTCATCAAATGTAATCTTGGAACTGTACTCGTTATAGGGATCATTGTCGGTCACAAGCCCATGTGCGATTCCGACGTACCAATTCTCGGAACAGCGAGGCTTTAATGCGCCCATCGGCCTGAATTCCGGGCTGTGGTCGTAGACAGGCTCTCCCCATACGGAGAGGCCGATCGAATCTATATCGAGGGTCTCGCCTCCACGTTCTAGCAAAACGTGTACGTTTTCCGGCAAGCTGGAGCTATTAAATGACCCGTTCATCAAAAAAGTATCGTGGTTGCCAGGCACCACGACGACCGGACGGCCAAGCTCGTTAAAGCGCGCGAAAACGTCCGAAACAAGCTCTGGAGCGACGCCCCTGTTATCGAATAGATCCCCGGCCACTATCACGCCGTCCACCGAGTGTTCCCGGCTGAGCTGCAGGACCTGTTCAAATCCAAGAATTGCATCATCCGGATAGATGTCGCTTCCAAGGTGCAAATCGGATGTGTGCAGCAGTTTGAGTTGTTTCTGGGTCAAACTGGACGCCCGTCAGCGGTTGTCTTGGGAAGCCTTATCGCTATACAGATTGCCAAGTAAACCGATCGCCGGAGCCACTTACTTTACCGATGTTGGCTCCAATTTTGAGATGCCCTGCAAACACCGTCCAACTGCCTCTCGCGGCCTGTCCAAGAATGTCACGCCGTGACGCACGTGCCATGTCCTGGTTCCAGTCAAACATCGGGCACCATTCGGTCTCCGTGACCTGTGCGACGTTGTGGAACAGGTCGCCGATTATCACACCTGTTTCGCCGTTGGATTCGATCACCACGACCTGGTGCCCCGGCGTATGACCGTTGGCCGGAAGTATCTTAACGCCGGGAGTGACCTCTTCCTCACCGTCGACCAGATGTAGTACTCCAAGTCCCTCCAGAGGTTGGACCGACATACCGATGGCCGGGACGTTTGGTGCTATTTCGTCACTGGTCCAGTAGTCCCAGTCTGCGCGGGCAAGCATGTATCGAGCATTCGGGAATGTAGCTCTCGGCGTGTCGCCATCGTACAAGACGTTCCAACCAACATGATCGCCGTGTGGATGCGTCGTAACAACGGCCGATATGTCAGCGGGCTCTACACCGTTTGCGGCCAGCTCTTCAAGGAGTTTTCCAGGCTCTTCGCCCGGTCCCATTGCCGTGTCCACCAGTACGATCCGACCATCGCCGTTGATTGCCTTGATCAGGAAGGCGCAAAACTGAGTCTGCCACATACCATTCTCCAGGGCGAAATCCTGGTATCTGCAGGCGAATACAACAGCCGCAAACTCCTGCTCCTCGACCTCGAATCCAAGGC
>JAAZYK010000236.1 GCA_014239685.1 Dehalococcoidia bacterium
CTCATCCGCTTCTTTCTGGGTGATCTTGCCGTCGGTAACCGACTGTTCCAGTAGGGCGTCCCTCTCCGCTGTTTTGTGTTCTTTACCCGCCTTCTGGAGAGCGTAGCCGAGCTCTGTAACGTCGATCTCAAGGATCTCTGCGACCCGGTTCTGGATCTCGCTACGCATTTCGTTGTTGCTATCGCTGGGACCATGTGCACTGGCCAGCCCGACACCTGCAAGTGATACGACTCCGACTCCGACGCCAGCAACTGCAATCTTTAATGTCTGTTTCATATCGATAACCTCCTGTAACTCTTCGGACGGTGGATCGCTAATCCGGGCCGCCTGCTCTGTTGTGTAGCCCGGCGATCTGTTGTGCCGGACCGATGACAGGTAAGTTACGGAGCAATGTTTCAGGCAATTACAAGGAATTGTCTGGATTGTGAAGATGATGCGAAGAGAATGTGAATTTACGGGGCGGGTCAGGTCTCTAGGTTACGGACGAGAGCTGACACAAATCTTTGGTGCGTATGTTCGAACTTACAAACACGCGTCATCCGTCATTTTGAGTCCGAGATGGAATATCTCCCGACTAGCATTCTGTGACGCGTGAATTCGACCATGTTAGCCATCGGGCAACCGGTATATACCTGGTTCGCGGGCATTCCCTGAGACGCTCTTGGACGCCGCTCCTTTAGCGATACATTCTTATAACTAGTGGATCGATGGCCGTCTTCCAATCAGGCCGGCGGCCCGTTCAAACGCCGCCCCGGCCCGGAGAACCGACACTTCGTCGAAGGCACCGCCGTTGATCATCATCCCTATCGGCATTCCGTCTTTTGTGAAACCACAATTCAAACTTAGAGACGGCTGTCCTGTTGTGTCGAATACGCCGGTGAACTGGGTTAACGTTCCGCCTCCCGGGGCGTCCGGCGAACCCGGAGGTGGCGTGCACTCTGCGATGGTCGGCGTCTGTATCGGAACTGACGGCGTGATTAGCACATCGAGATCACTCATCGTCTTGTCCATCTGTGCGATGAACTTTCGGCGGGCGCGTTGAGCGTCGATATAGCCGCTGGCCGGCATCACGATAGCGCTCTCCAGCCGTGCCCGAATCGCGGGGGACAGCTCGTGTCCCCGCTCCTGGACAAGCTCCCGGTGCAACGCCCCGGCCTCCGATCCAAGCAGCGCTATGTTGATCGTCCGGCCAAGCGCTACCCATGGCATCGACACTTCGATCACGGAAGCCCCCTCATGTTCCATAAGATCGATGCCCGACCGGACGGCGGCCTCAATCTCCGGGTCCACGTCCTCAAAGAAAAACTCTTTTGGCACGCCAACCCGAAGGCCCTTGAAGCCTTGAGACAATCCGGAGGTAAAGTCAGGGACCGGCTGTTCTGATGATGCTGGGTCGGCCGGGTCGTATCCCGCAAGCACGTTCATCATGTAAGCGCAGTCGGCGACGGTGCGGGTCATCGGCCCGACGTGGTCGCACGACCAGCTCAAGTCCAGTACACCCGCTCGGCTGATCCTGCCGTAAGTTGGCTTTAGACCGGCGATGCCGGTGACGGAGGCCGGCATACGGATCGAGCCGCCGGTGTCTGAGCCGAGCGCACCAACTGCGAGGCCGCCCGCGATAGCGGCAGCTGAGCCCATACTGGAACCACAGCAGATTCGCTCCAAATTCCATGGATTATGGCTCGGTCCGTAATGGGGATTGACCCCGGTGGCGCCCATAGCAAACTCCACGAGTGCCGCCTTGCCGATGATGATCGCCCCCGCCTCTTTGAGTAACCGGGTCACGGTGGCGTCCGCGGTCGCCATGTTGTCCTTGAGGATCGTTGATCCGCCGGTGGTGACCGTGCCTTCGACGTCTATTAGATCCTTAAGCGCAATGGTGATGC
>JAAZYK010000237.1 GCA_014239685.1 Dehalococcoidia bacterium
ATAACGAAGGTCACGGCAAGGCATGTCTTGAACCATACGGGTGGGTTCCCAAACTGGCAGCGCCAGCGCGATGAAGGCGACTTGAAAATGTATTTCGAGCCGGGTGAGCGTTATGCCTACTCGGGCGAAGGATTTCAGTATCTGAAACTGGTGATCGAAAAGCTGACGGGCCGGCCTCCACTGGATGTGATTACAGAACTGACGCTCGATCCATTTGGGATGACCGAAAGCGATCTCGTGTGGCCGTCACGGCGTAGCGATCCTTTACTTGCTCTTGGCCATGAGAAGGACGGTTCGCCCCGGGCGAAGCGTATTTCGCCTGAAATGAACGCCGCCGCTAGCCTGGTCGGTAGTCCAACAGAGGTGGCCCGGTTCATGACCTGGATGATGCGAGACGACGTCCACCCGGATGCGCTTGCGAGTTCCTCTGTAAATGAAATGCTCACCCCGGCCGTCCCGGTCAATAACTCGCAGTCCTGGCACACCGAGTGGCCTCGCCCGAATGCTGATTTTAGCGATACGGTCTCGTGGGGATTGGGCTGGTCGCTTGAGCATGCGCCGTCGGTAGGGCAAGAGCCGGCAGCGAACACTCCCGCACCCTGGTTCTGGCACTGGGGTGACAACAGCGTTTTTTTTAACTTCGCCATTGGCTCCCGTCAGTCACGCTCGGGAGTGGTGGTAATGACTAACAGCGCCTTTGGTTATCAACTCTGGAAGGACGTAGTGAATATCGCCCTCGGCGGAGATCACCCTTCATTGGATTGGGTTGCCGATGTTTACAGTTCTCGACATCGTCGACCTGCATAATGGCTCCATGCCCTCACAATCCCGCCCCACGCCACGCTTTGACTGGTTTGTCCCTATCGACGGAGACGGAGCGCACATCGGCACCGTACGCGCCGAGCGGCCGCCGACGTTTGAGTACCTTAAACAGGTCGTGCAGACGGCCGAGGACAATGGCTACTACAGCCTCTTAATACCGACGCGGTTCGCCAACGGTTTGTTCGAAGAGACGGCTCCCCTGGCGGAAACGTGGACCACGGCTACGGCGCTTGCAGCGGTCACCAGCCGAATCAGATTTTTGATCGCCGTGCGACCTGGCTTTATTTCGCCCGGTATGTGGGGACAGATGGCATCTGCCCTGAGCAACATTTCGGGCGGACGCATCGACGTCAACATCGTCCCGGGTGGCATTCAGGGCGATTTTGAACGACTTGGCGTCCATTCGGATCATGACCAGCGATACGCACTGGCGACCGAGTTCATAGAGGCGTCCAAGCTACTCTGGAGTGCGCCGGAGCCGGTAGATTACGACGGCAATGTGATCAAACTTGAACAGGCAATGGTGTCACCGTCGCCGGTGGGAGACGGGCCGCGCTGGTACGTTGGCGGCGCCTCCGACAACGCACTGGATCTCGCCGGCGCACAGGCCGATAACCTGCTCATGTGGATTCAACCACTGGACGCCATAGCGGGCCTGATGGAACGGGCCCGATCAAGGTTCGAGGTCAACAGCAGGCCACCAGAGTTTGGGCTGCGCACCCACGTGATAGTCCGAGACTCTGAACAAGAGGCCTGGGATGCAGCCGAAGACTTGCTGTCCGAGGCGCAAATAGTGGTCGAACAACAGCGACAGACTTCTTTTGCAGGTACCGCAATGGTCGGTCAGCTTGCGCAGTCACGCTCCTACGAAGAACACCGCGTCGGCGATCGACTCTGGAACGGCATATCGACCGTCCGGGTCAACTGTGGCACGGCGATCGTCGGCAATCCACAGCAGGTCGCAGATGAGCTTATGGCTTACTGGCGGCTGGGTATCGACGAGTTCATCCTGTCGGGTTACCCGCATGTGGAAGAAGCACAACGAGTGGCCCAGACAGTCCTA
>JAAZYK010000238.1 GCA_014239685.1 Dehalococcoidia bacterium
AGACATACGCGGTTCGACGAATGGAATTGATCCCCCGAAATATATTCGGGGGATTTTTTGTGCCTACCGAGGGCAGCGGTGGAGACAGCGTTCGAATTGACGTTAAACGCCTTGAGACGGGGATTGCCTGCGCCTAAGCTGTCCCAAGAGTCGTCTACGGCAATAAATTACAAGCTCCGCTGGCAAGATGCCATCGAACTACCGCCACACTTCGGAGGCACAAGTTGCGACTGTTATTGACCTCGGCCACTAGCGAACTAGGCCGGTTGCTCGCCGAGCTATTAGCCCCGCACCATGATCTGGTCCTGACGGACCTGCCAGGTCACGCAAACGGAGAAACAAATATCGTGGCCAGTGATCTTGGTCATGACGAGTCTACGGACCGCCTTGTTGCAGATGTCGACGGCATCGTCCATATAGGACACGGCGGCCACTTCGCCTCAGCTTCAGATCTACTGGATGTCCACACGCGGTGCACGTACAACCTTCTTACGGCGGCCCGTTCCGCTGGAGTTGGCCGGTTCGTCAATTTGAGCACCTTGCGATTGCTGGATGATTATTCGGAGAACTTGACCGTCACCGAGAATTGGCGGCCCACCCCAGGCGTTGAGCCGGTAATCCTTTCGGCACATCTTTGTGAATACGTCTGCCGGGAGTTTGGCCGGGAAGGTGGCATCAAGATTGCCAACCTGAGACTCGGGTTTCCACTAGTCGATGGTGACACCACCGCTGCAGTCAATTCGGGTGAGAGTGCTGCACTTGCCAGCGATGACCTCGCCACGGCAATCAATGCAGCCCTGATCGCCGACCTCGGTGCCGATGCGCAGTCATCCGACGCCCCGCATCCTGTTTCGTTCAGAACCATCCACGTACAGTCACCGATCCCCAATGGGCGATTTCTTCTTAAACGTGCAGCATCGATTCTCGGGGTATGGGAAGGGCAGGGAGTGGCCTGATGAACATCTTGATACTTGGCGGAAACGGAATGCTGGGGCCGTGGGTCGTTGACGCGCTTGGCGATCGCCATCGCCTCCGGATCACGGACATCGGTGAATCGCCGGTCACCACGCACGAGTGGCGGCAAATCGACGTGTCCTCTCTGGATGATGTGGTGGACGCAGCGGACGGAATGGACGCGATCATCAACCTGTCCGTTCTCAGACCGCACAGAAGGATCGCTTTCGACGTCAACACACGCGGCAACTACAACATGATGGTTGCAGCCGTAACTCACGGGATCCAGCGCGTAATTAATACCGGACCGCACTACCAGATGGCAGGGCCGGGTTACGAAGATTGGGATTTCGATCTCAATCCGGACATGCCTCCGCAGTCGGGCACACGACTGTACGCGCACACAAAAGCACTCGGACAGGAGATAGACCGTGTGTTTACAACCAAGCACGACATCTATCTACAGACCTTGCTCTTTTATCATTTGTACGACCCTTCCGATATTGGAAACGGACCCGGCGGCAGCGGATTGGAATCGCTCGGCAAAGACATGATGGTCCCCTACAGCATCGCCTGGCCGGACGCAGGTGAGGCGATTCGGTGCGCAGTGGAGTTGCCATTGGGAGGGCTGCCTAGCAGGGCTGAGACCTACATGGTTTTCACGGACATTCCGCACGGAATGTTCAATAACACGAAAGCGCGGAGGCAACTGGGTTGGCAGCCCAGATATCACCTGGAGCAGCTGTGGAATAAATCGTGACCTGAGTTGATCAGGGCCCGGTCATTTGAAAGGGATCCGGTTCATCTATAAGCAGGCGTCTAAGAACGTCCGTACGAAATTGCACAGGATCGTCTCGCCACCAAACTCGCATCCGTTTGCCTAGAGCCAGATATCAACCAGTCCACACAGAAAG
>JAAZYK010000239.1 GCA_014239685.1 Dehalococcoidia bacterium
GGTTGTGGAGCTCCACAACCGGCCTCGTCAAACCCCAGGTTCGACCATTCGTGCAAGTATGTTTCTCGTAACGAGTTGCTAGACGGGCTTATCTGTGTCTGATTCCGTCCTATTATTTGGTGGCTTCAGCGTTTTCGTTGTCGTCATGTTGGCGCTAGACCTGACCGTATTCCACCGTAACGCTCACTCGGTACGCGTTCGCGAGGCCGTGATCTGGTACGGGATCTGGGTTGGCCTTGCAGTCCTCTTCAACATCGGTATTTTCGTGTGGATGGGGGCGGACAAAGGCAATGAGTTCCTCACGGCATATGTGATTGAACTTTCGCTGAGCGTAGACAACATCTTCGTCTTCCTGATCGTTTTCTCTTCATTCGGAGTACCGCCCGAGTACCGACATCGTGTCCTTTTTCTGGGCATCCTCGGCGCAGTTGTCATGCGTGGGCTGTTTATCGCTACCGGTGTAGCGTTGCTGGAGAATTTCTCCTGGTTGATCTTCCTTTTCGGAGGATTCTTGGTCTTCACCGGCGTCAAACTCGCCATCCGGCGCGATGAGGAAGTCCAGCCCGATAAGAATCCAGTAATGAAGCTGGCCAAACGTTTCCTCCCGGTAACATCCGAGTTTGAGGGTCAGAAGTTCTTCGTGCGCCGAGCCGGTAAATGGTTCGTGACACCACTTTTCATGGTGCTGATCGGATTGGAAACAACCGACCTGATCTTCGCGGTGGACTCGGTACCAGCGGTGCTGGCCATCAGCGACGATCCCTTCATAATCTGGTCTTCAAACGTATTTGCCATCCTTGGGCTGAGAGCGCTTTTCTTCCTTGTCGACGGGATTCTCCCCTACTTCCGTTATCTCAACTTCGGCCTTTCGGTGATCCTAGTCTTCATAGGGATCAAGATGATCACCAGTGATGCCTACCACATGCCGACAGCGATCTCACTTGGAACCGTAGGATCGATTCTGACCATAACAATACTGGCGTCTTACATCGCCAAACGGCGCGAAGATGCCACACTCGCGCAAAATTCGGAGAATACGTAGTCCAGTTCTACTAACCCAAGCATCATCGCGGATCGATCACGAATAGAATGCTGGAACTCATCCGCCATACTGCCGACGTACTTTATTGCGGACATAACCGGAGAGGAACCCGAACAAGATGACCACCAGTGTCCGAACCGATCTTGCTGCCGATCTACGGAGCGTAGTGCAAGGTGAGGTTCGCTTCGACGAGTACTCCCGCGCTCTGTACAGCCAAGATGCCAGCATCTACTCGATGGAGCCGGCCGGCGTGGTTTTGCCGAAGTCCGTCGAAGACGTTCAGGCGATCATGGAGATCTGCAATCGTAGTGGCGTAAAGGTGCTTAGCCGTGGTGGTGGCACCGGGCTTTCTGGACAGACAGTCCAGGAAGGTGCGGTCGTCATCGACTACACCAAGTACATGCATGATTTAATTGAAATTAACGCTGAAGAGCAGTGGGTCCGCACTCAGCCCGGCGTCACACTCACAGAGCTGAACCGGCAACTGCGGCCCCACGGCCTGATGTTCACCCCTGATCCGAGCACCGCTAGCCGGGCGACAGTGGGTGGAGCGATGGGCAACAACTCTTGCGGCGCACATTCGATCGTCTACGGGAAGACCGTGGACCACGTGCTTGGTCAGGACGTGGTCCTCTCAGACGGAAGCATCGCCAGTTTTGAAAACGTCTCAGGCGTTGCGCTGGACGCCAAACTACGTCTTGGCGGCCTTGAGGGCGATATCTACCGTGCCGTGCGCGACGTTGCGGCGCGCGCCGCCCCACTTGTTGAGGCCAATTTCCCGAAGGTGTTGAGACGCGTAGGTGGCTACAACCTAGACCTCG
>JAAZYK010000023.1 GCA_014239685.1 Dehalococcoidia bacterium
AACGGACGCTGCTTCGCAGGTAACACGGTGCTTCTCGCCTGTTGCGACGTGATCATCGCGACCGAAGGATCTACAGTAGGCATGGGTGGGCCCGCCATGATTGAGGGCGGCGGCGTCGGCATATACACGCCAGAAGAGGTTGGGCCGATGTCGTTCCAGGTTCCGAACGGCGTTATAGACATCCTGGTCAAAGACGAGGCAGAGGCCGTCGCCACCGCCAAGAAGTACGTGTCCTATTTCCAGGGCGCGACCGACGACTGGGAAGCCAACGATCAGCGCCGTTTGAGACACGTCGTTCCAGAAGATCGCGTGATGTCTTACGACATGCGAGAGGCCATCGAGATCATCGCCGACAAAGACTCTATGCTGGAAATCAGGCGCGAGTTCGGCATCGGGATCATCACTGCGTTCATCCGAATAGAAGGCAAGCCGATGGGCTTAATTGCCAACACCCCGCATCATCTCGGCGGAGCAGTCGACAGCGACGCAGCTGACAAAGGCGCCCGCTTCCTCCAATTATGCGACGCCTTCGATCTGCCAGTGCTTAGCATGATGGACTGCCCCGGCATCATGGTCGGACCTGAAGTCGAACGCACGGCACTTGTGCGCCACGCGGCACGTCTATTCAACACCGGCGCCAACATGACGGTACCGATGTTCGGCCTAATTCTTCGCAAGGCTTACGGCCTTGGCGTTCAGGCGATGTGCGGCGGAAGTTCCATGTTTCCTACCTTCATGGCAGCATGGCCAACCGCCGAGTTCGCTGGAATGAACATCGAGGGCATGGTCAAACTAGGCTATCGCCAAGAACTTGCCGATATCGAAGACCCGGAAGAACGTATCAAGTTTTATGACGACATGGTCGCCGAGCGATACGAAAAGGCAAAGGCTATATACGCAGGAACCTTCTTCGGCATTGACGACGTGATAGATCCCTCAGAGTCGCGCCGCTGGATCGTCGCCGGGCTGGCAGCCCAGCCTCCAGCAGAGCCGAGAAAAGGTAAGAAAAAGGCGTACATAGATACCTGGTGAGCCCCGTCCCGATGTAGGGCCGAGACATGGATTGGTAGGTACTAACGAAACGCGCAGCAGCGTTCGATTTCCCTCACCTTTTACGGTTATTGACCTCTACCACGATAAGAAAGAGTGATCTATAACCGCCAGACAGGCCACACCTAACTAAAACGTCCGATCTGGCTCCTCGCCGATGATCCGCGACGCTTCCAATTGATCTAGCTCCTCGTCGCTCATGTCCAATAGGCCAGCCAGGATCTCTCGGGAGTGCTCGCCAAGGGTGGGCGCCGGGGTGTCGATCTTGAACGGGTCAATACCGGTCCGGTAGGGCGTGACGGGATGTGGAATCATCCCAGCGTGATCACGCTCCAACCACTGCCAGTACCCCCGTTTCTCAAACAGAGGGTTCGAAAGAAGTTCGGTCGAATTAAGAACCGGTGCCGCCATAATTCCCAGACCCTGAAGTTGGTCGGATAATTCATCACGATCGCGAGTCCGGGTCCAAGCGGCGATCATATCGTCGATCAGATTGTGTTCCGACCATCGAGCGGCCAACGTTGCAAACTTCTCGTTCAGCAGATCGATGTCCCCTATCAGATCTGCAAACCGCGCCCATGTGTCGTCGCCGTCTATCGTGATCGTGATCCACATCTCGTCTCCTCTACATGGGTACACGCCCCGTGGAGCGGTTTGCAAATCACGAGAGCCGTAGCGAGCAGGTGGCTCACCGAGCATCACCTGTGAGGCAACACCGTGCAGACCGAGAGACGTACTGGCCTCAACATGAGATATATCAAGATGCTGCCCTGATCCTGTTCGTTGAGCGTGCAGGATGGCGATAAGTACCCCACCCAACCCATGAAGGCCCGCCACTGGGTCCCCAAAAGCGACGTGTGTCATAGAGGGCGGATCCTGAGGTCGGCCCTGTAGGTGGGGCAGACCGGACGCCTGTTCCACTGTGGAGCCGTACGCCCTGTAAAAATGCCAAGGGCCGCCCGCGCCGAAAGGCGGCATCGACAGCATCACAAGCTGGGGATTCACCTTCCGAAGCACCGGTTCGTCCAGTTCGAGCTTGGGAAGCACGCCAGCGGAATAGTTCTGTATAACTACATCTGACACGGCTACCAGCTGCTTCAAGAGCTCCTTGCCACGGGGATCAACAAGGTTCAGCGTGATGCCTTGCTTGTTCCGGTTCATGATGTTGAAGTTTGGGGCTTTCTCGTACAACCGTTGGGCCACCCGTTCCGGGGACACATCCCAGTCACGCCACCAATCGAAATACTGACGAGACTCAACCTTGATCACTTCGGCCCCGACGTCTCCTAGGTTGCGTGCGCAAAGCGGACCAGCCCAACCCATCGAAAGGTCGATCACTCTTAGGCCACGTAGTAGTTTTGGTCTCAGAGACGGCTCCCGGACGGGATCCGGTTTGGCTGAACGCGCCGACATCCCTTTACCCTTTAAAGGATGGGACTGCAGGGAACCCATGGGTTGATGTTCACCGAGCCTCGCGACCTGTCCATCCTTGCGGGCCGGAGTTGCGTGCAACCGGAACGGCTGTCCAGGATCTTCCAGTTTCCGCCCCCCGGGAAGGGTGATCTCACGGAACGCGTCCACGGCACGTAGTTGCGCGCTACTGAACAGGTCCGCCATCGTCGGAACGAGTGCCAGGGGAACGCGACGTCGCTGGCCTTCCGTGAACCAGTACTGTGCAGATTTCTTTTTCAGAGCTGGAACCAGCGCTGCATCGATCTGTTCAGCGCCCATAATCCGATTCGCTGCGACATCGAACTCCGGGATCGCGGAAAGTTCCTCCACGTCAACCAGCGTACAAAAGGCGTGCCACTGTGCCGGTGTCAGCGCAGTCACGCCAAGCCAGCCTTCACTTGTCTCGTATATTGATGCCGGATACGTCGGATAGAATCGGTTTATGCCCAGCCGGTTAGGGCGGTCGAGAGGAGAATCAGGCGGGTTTGCAGCCCATGCCGCGCCGGTAGGTTCTTTGAGCGCCATAGCCGTCTCAAAGAGCGACAGGTCGATGTGAGCGGCTTCGGTTCTCTGTCCAAGCACGCTGGAAATGAGATGGACTGCTGTCGCCGAAAACCCGTTCATTCCTCCCAGAATCTGGACAGGATATCCGCTCATTAGGAGCGGCGGGCCTTCCGTGGGACCGAAGTTGATAACCTGGGTAATCATTGAGAGAACGCTCTGATCGTTTCCAGGTTTATCCGCCATCGGCCCGCTCTGCCCCCACCACGTGAGCGATGTCAATATCACATTGGGGGCAACGGCCTTGAGAGCCTTGAATCCAATACCCAGGTCGTCCAAAGTTCCCGGGAGTTCCGACTCAAGAACAACGTCCGCCGTCTTCACCCACTCGATTAGTTCTTCACGATGGGCCGGATTGGCGATGTCGAGCGCCAGCGACTCTTTATTGGGGCTAAGCAGCGCGTGAATGCCACTGTTGTCGGGAGCATCCAGCGCACGGTCGAACGGTGCCAGCCCTCTTGTCTTGTGTCCCGTAGTCGGATTCTCAACGTTGATAACCCGGGCACCAAAATCAGCGAACACCCTCGCACAGGATGCTGTTGCTATAGTTCCTGAAAGATCAATGACTGTGTATTCGGAAAGCGGGTATGTCATGACAATCTCGTTGCAAATAATTGCTATGGACTATGAGATCAACGAATCGACAGCAGCCTATCTGAACTCCGACCCCGACGGGCAAATAATGTTGCTCGCCAAAATAAACAATTCTCTAAAAAGCCATTAAGCCAGCGCGAGGGCTTCATGACATGGTCACACGGTCGTACAGGCTGGGCTTGGTTCGGCCCTACCGCGCGTTCATATCATTACTAATCGCCGCGCATCGTCGGCGGGATGGCGTTAAACATTACCTCCACCGGCGCGTCCTGCCCGGTCCAAAGTTTGAAACCTTCTGCGCCCTGGTAGATCAACATTGAGAGCCCACCGGCGACCCGCGCACCGGCGTCCTCGGAAGCCTCGAGAAATGGGGTGACAGGAGGCACATAGACGGCGTCGTAGCAAACGGCATTGCCCGATATCAACTCGGGCGGCAACGGAGACTCTTCATCCGCGGATCCACCGCGCATTCCCATCGATGTTGCGTTGACAATAAGGTCGGCATACGGTGCGAAGTTTGCTAGTTGATCAACGTCCAAAGAAATCGCATCGGGCCGGAACCGTGCGCGTGACATGTCCCGTGCCAACGTGTGCGCCCGCTCTTCCGTTCGATTGGCGATCGCCATTTGATTCACGCCGGCTTCTCGAAGCGCGTACACGATTCCACGTGCGGCGCCGCCTGCGCCAAGGACCAGAACCGAACTGCCTTCTGGTTCAAACCCGACCGACTCCCGAAGTCCCCGGATGAATCCCGGCGCGTCCGTGTTGTAACCCTTCAGTCGTCCGTCTGTATTTACGATGGTATTTATTGCGCCGATTGTTTCCGCCGCTGGGTCTAACTCGTCTACCAGATCAAGCGCTACCTCTTTGTGCGGCTGCGTAATGCAGCAGCCAAGGCAGTCGCCAGTACGCAGACCTTCGATCGCCTGTGCGAAATCCTCCGGCTTCGTAGGCCATCCCTCGAATTTGGCATCAATCCCGAGCGCGTCCAATGCAGCTTGCTGGAACACCGGTGATAGCGAGTAGTGCAGCGGATAGCCAAAAATTCCGAGGCGTTTCGTCATTTAGAACTCCGATTAGTTCGATTTGCCCTGGCCGCCAGGAAACTTTCCAATATGATCACGGCCGCCATGGAGTCCAGCCGTGCCCTATTACGACTCGGCTCATAACCGGCCGCTCGAAGCCGATTTTCTGCTTCCGTAGTGGTAAATCTTTCGTCATAACTTTCAACAGGTATGTCAGCTGATTTCCGTAGGGAGGAAGTAAACCGACGCATCTGACGTGCCGCTGGTCCATGAGTGCCGTCGAGTGAGATCGGCAACCCTACTACGATCGTCTCAGCTCCCTCGCGCTTCGCCAGATCGACCACCGCCGCCAGATCGTCCGATTCTTTACTCCGGACAAGAGCCTCAATGGGGAGGCAGACAACACCGCGAGGGTCGGATATCGCCAGCCCGATCCTCGCATCGCCTACATCGAGCGCCAGCGCACGCATGGAGTTAGCCCTGATTCGCAGAAAGCAGAGTGCCGATGACGTCCGGTGCGGCATCTAAAGCATTAGCCAATAAAGAACCATCGCTCCCACCGGCTTGAGCCACGTCCGGTCGTCCACCACCACGTCCATTCATTCGTTGTCCAATTGCGTTGACAAACTCCCCTGCGTCGATGCCCTTTCCAACAAGGTCTTGAGTGACCATGGTGATCACGATCGGTTTACCTTCGAACACACTGCCAACGACAACTATTCCGCTGCCAATCTGATTCCTCAGATGATCGCCAAGTTCCCGCAACCCTTTTGCGTTCACACCATCTTTGCGATTTACAACCACTTTTATGCCGTTAATCAACTTCGCCTGTTCAGACGCGCTTGGCCCGGAACCACCACCACCAAGTAATGCCTCGCGCTCCAGTCGCGCCACGTTTCGACGTGCTTCGTCCAACTCGTCCAATTGCGATTCGATGCGGGCATTCATCTCCAGCACCGGTGTTCTGAGTTTTTCTGAAATATCGGCCAATATGCCGAACCGATCCCACAAGTGGTCCTCGGCCCCCTTCCCGGTTAGGGCCTCAAGCCGACGCGTGCCGGATCCGATACCGGCTTCGGACGTGATGAAGAACGCTCCGATGCCGCCCGTGTGGGCCATGTGTGTGCCGCCGCAGAGTTCATAGCTCCACGTCCCGTCGATTTGAATGGTTCGTACGTCGGCCTCGTACTTGTCGCCAAAGAACGCAAGCGCACCGCGGTCGATAGCCTCCCTGTACGACGTGTATTCAACACTGACGTCAAGGTTCTCGCGAATTTTGTCGTTCACAATGTCCTGGACCCGACGAATTTCGTCAGAAGTCATCGATGCGACATGCGTGAAGTCGAAACGAAGGCGGTCTGGTGCGACCAGAGAACCGGTCTGGCGCACGTGTGAGCCAAGCACCTGCCTGAGAGCTGAATGGACCAGGTGTGTTGCCGTGTGGTTACGACGGATACGTTCGCGGCGTTCTTCATTAACCGTGGCGATAACGGCGTCACCGACGTGTATAGTCCCGCTGTTGACCAAAGCAGAGTGGACGTTGACGTGAGAGTACGGGTTCTGTGTATCGGTAACCTCCACCTCTACCCCGTCCGACCTCAAGCTCCCGGCATCACCCACCTGGCCACCGCGTTCCGCATAGAACGGCGTCTCGTGAAGGATAAGTTCTATCTCGTCGCCTTCGGAAGCTTCGGGGGTCGAATCCCAGTCTTTTATAATTCCGACAATCTGAGTGTCGACGGTCAAAGTCTCGTAACCGCGGAACGGCGTGTCATCTATGCCCAGTGATTCGTACACGCGGCGTGCCGCCACATCTCCTCTAAACGCATTTCCAGAAGCACGCCCGCGTTGCCGTTGGGCCTCCATCTGATCCTCGAACCCTCCACGGTCTAGGAGCAGATCCACTTCTCCATCTCGAGCTAGTTCCGGAGCAGACTCACCCGTCGACTCCATATAGCGATCAAGCGCGTCCTCGCGCACAAGTTCCGGTGGAAAACCGTAGGTGTCGTACAGTAGAAATGCTTCTGGCCCTGACACCATCGTTGTCCAGTTCAATGCCCGCTGACGCGCCAACTCATCGCCGTCTGAGCCGACGGCAGCGCCTATCAAGTCCTTAATTGCCTCGTAAGCCGCACGGCTTCCAACACTCGCAGAATCGTCGCCCTCCGGGGAATCAAATCCGTTTTCGTTCAGAAACTTCATAAGATCGTCGGACGTTTTCCCGGTCGCAATCGCCGTATCCAGCGTCTCCGTGACCGACGCATGTGAGTCGCGGTACTCAAACATTCCGTCAAGTACGCGTGTGCCCTGGGCGATGGCGCGGGCAAAGCTCTGCTCTTCAATATCCAACACACGAAGAATGAACGGTCGGTTGTCCTTGAGCTCCGGGTACACGCCAGCCATCTGGTCCATCGCAACTTCAGCGATGCTGCCAATAAAGGGGCTCTCCATGCCAAGCGCGAGGCCAAAGCGCATGGCGCGTCTGATGATTCGACGCAACACATAGCCGCGACCGGTATTACCGGGAACCACACCATCGCCGATCAGAAACGACGCCGAACGCGCATGCTCAGCGATTGCTCCGATTGCTCGGTCGATCCCAGGCTCGTCTCCCCATTTCCGGCCGGCAATCTGTTCTACTTTTGATATGACTGGCTGAAAGACATCGGTGTCATAAAGGGTGGACACCTCTTGCAGGACAGCTGCGGCCCGCTCAAGGCCCATCCCGGTATCGATGTTCTTGTTTGGGAGAGGTGTGTCGTTGCCATCGATATCCCGGTAGAACTGGGTAAATACGAGGTTATACACCTCAAGAAAATCATCGTGCGTGTTCGGGCCCCAGCCGTTCTGTCGGATCGGGTCGTCCAGCGCAGGGACGTCGTCCATGGAGCCGCGGTAGTAGTGCAACTCGCTGCACGGCCCACAGGGGCCCTCAGCTCCCGCCGGTCCCCACCAGTTGTCCTCGTCGCCGAACCGGTATATCCGCTCCGGTTCCACACCGAGATCCAGCCATACCTGCTCCGCCTCGTCATCGTCGTCGTAGATCGTGATATACATGCGGTCACGGTCGAATCCGAGGTGATTCACCATCAGATCGAGCGACCACTCACAAGCTTCCTTCTTGAAATAATCGCCGAAGCTAAAGTTACCAAGCATCTCGAACAATGTCAGATGCGTGGCATCACCGACTTCGTCGATATCGGTGGTGCGGAAGCTTTTCTGCGATGTCGTGAGGCGCGGGTGAGGAGGGGTCGACTCCCCGGCAAAGTAGGCCTTAAATTGGGCCATGCCGGAGTTAGTCAAAAGCAACGTAGGGTCGCCAGCCGGAATTAGCGATGCCGCCGGCATACGCAAGTGGTCCTGCCCCTCGAAATACTTCAAGAAGACTTCACGTATTTCGTCAGTGGTGCGCGGCATTGAACGTGAACTTGTCATGTTTGCGGGCTAGCGCTCGGCCTCCAGGAGGTCCAGTTATCGGGTTGTGTCCGTGTTCTTTCGGATTCGGATTATCGACAGGCCATGATCCGTACGTTGCGAAAACCCTACATTGTACGTGGGAGAGGCTGGTTCACCGAGGTTCTGTCTGCCTTATCCCTCGCCATCGTCCTCATCGACCTCGTCGGGGTCCACTTTCCTATCCGAAGTAGCCTGTTCACGTGCCATACGGTCAAGTTCGGCCATGCGCTCCGATGAACGAGGATTCGATCGATGTTCTTCATCGTCTTCGTTATTCAAGAACGCCGGACGGGATCGGCGCCTGATCTCCCGAGATATCTCGTCCAGCTCCGTCAACCGCCCAATCGCACGCGGGTTGGGGCGGCTGCGTCGCTCCGACTCTGCATTTAGCGCCGACTCCCTGAGCGCATCTCGGCGGGCGTCTTCTGGCATATCGAGTTCGTTCAACATCTCGGCTTGTGTGTTGACGTCTTCCGAGCCCTGGTTGCCCATGGATGGATGCGCGCCTACACCCAAGTAAATTGTCTGATGCGGGAACGGTATCTCGATGCCTTCCTCGTCAAACCGATCCTTAATCCGCTTGCGCAGTTCACCCGCTATCTCCCACTGAGTCAGTGGCCGGCAAACGCCAAGCATCTTGATCGTGATCTGCGAATCGTCGAAAGAGTCCAAGCGCAAAACTTGTGGCGGGTCGATGATCTTCTCTGCCCAGTAGTCCTCTCCAGAAAGCTCCATCCCGATATCGTTCAGTATCTCAAACACATGATCCATATTCTCTTTGTAAGCAACGCCCACGTTGAGATTGATTCGGGACCAGAACTTAGTGTAGTTGGAGGCCACGCTGATCTCGCCGTTCGGCACCACGTGAACTTTGCCATCTAAGTCCCGCAGCACGGTGCGGCGCAAGGTAATACTTTCCACAGAACCGGCAATACCGGCGATCGATACAACGTCTCCAGTCCGGTACTGGTTTTCCGCCACAATGAAGAATCCAGCAATTATGTCTTTGACCATCGATTGCGCACCGAATCCGACAGCAATACCGGCAATGCCAAATCCGGCAATCATTGGTCCGATTGGGACGCCGATCTCGGAAAGCACGGAAAAGATAGCAATGGCCCACACCAGAATCGACAGCGCGTATGTGATGACTCCGGAGAGCGTCGCCGCCCGAAGTTCCTGGGCGCGATTACTGGAGGAGTTGGGGAGTCCAGGATCCTCACCTTCGGTCAACACCAGTTGCTTCATAGCGATCGGTACGACGCGCTTTAATAGTCTGATGGCTACGTACGCAGCCGCCCATATCACCAACACCGGAATGACATGTGGCCTGATGCCGTCGCCGAGCGATAGGAATCCCTCTCCGATCGCATTCCATATCGGTGAGACGTTCTGATCCAGCACCGCCGCAATCCAGAGACCAAACGGAATTCCGACAATGATCAACAACATCGGGCCTTCAGAAAGGAACAAAACGAACGATCTCGCACGGTCGTTCACGTGGCCCATGCCCTGATCTTCCAGCGCGGACGCGCCGGACTGAAGAAGACGATGCAAATAGATGCGGAGTACGAACCATACGGCGATGGCGGCAAGCGCGATTAGCCCGGCCCAGATGCCCTCATCGGCCACCCACGCCAGGAACGATCCATCAGATGGGTTCCCAAACAGGTCTCGCATACGGGGGATTATATGATCCTGCGCTCCGTCAAACCTACCGGGTTGGAATACCGATCAGGTAGGAACTGGGGAAAAAGACGATATTCCAACCGGTCGTAGCGATCGCATCGTGTCGCGACTTCTCCTCACACGGTCGGAAAAAGCCACACTACGCTACAGGGTCAGAACACAACCAGAGAGCGCAGACGGAGCAAATCTGGACCACACGACATCCACTGTGAACACACCATCCAGCGAAAACACCGGGGAAAACATCCACCCGGCGAAGCTTAGCGGAAGATGTTTTTGATCTTCTGCATAATCCCGCCACCTCCACCATTACGCCAGCGATCAAAACTAGCCTCAGCGGAACTAGCTCGGGATAATCGTGCCTTCCGTTCCTTCATGTAATCTCGGATGTGCTTTTCTTCGCCCTTATCAAGCCAGTAGCCTTCTTCATCCGGACATCGTTCGATCTCGAGCGGCCACCCACGGTACCTGAATCGCAACATATTCTTACCGCAGTGGGGGCAGGCGTGATCCACCTCTTGATCGCCGAAATGGATCGTACCTTTCGGAATATCGTGATCAAAAACCTGGTCTTCTAGCTCCCCGAGCTCGTGGTGGTCTAGAAACTCGCCGTCACATTCTGGACAGCGGTCTACCTCCAAACCGCGGAGTTTGGCGTGCTGGAGCTCGGTTCCTTCTACGGGACACAGCAAAGGAAATATCCTCAAGGCTGGGGATGGCGAATCACAAACCTATAATACGGCCGCGATTGTTAATTGAGATTCCAGAGTCCCTAATTGCGGACGCTGGCGGTCATATGAATGGAGCCTGAATGGGCGTCTACGAAGACCTTGGCCTTACACCGATAATCAACGCGTCCGGGTCCGTCACTCGATTAGGTGGAGCTCCCATGCCTCGGAAAGTCCTAGACGCCATGACCGAGGCAGCCGCCGGTTCGGTCCCGCTGGAATTCCTCCAGGCAAAAGCATGCGTCAATATCGCTGCTGTCACCGGGGTCGAAGCCGGCATAGTGACCGCAGGCGCAGCATCTGCGCTCACTCTCGGTGCGGCGGCCATAATGACCCGCTGGGACCGTGGACGAATGGAGTTACTACCCCGTTCCGAAAGTTTTCCAAACGAATTCGTGATCGCCCGGGAACAAAGATCGGGATACGATCACGCTGTGCGGGCCGCAGGAGCTCGGCTGGTGGAAGTCGGCTTCAACGAGATTGTGTCCGGAGCCGGGGTAAGACGAACCGAAGCGTGGGAGTATGAAGCCGCATTCGGGCCAAACACCGTCGGCGTGCTCTACGTCTTCACAAACAATTCTGAGCCGCCGCTTTCAGAAGTAGTTGCAATCGCACACAAACACGGCCTCCCGGTACTGGTGGACGCCGCAGCCGAGTTGCCGCCACGATCTAACTTGATCGATATCCCGTCGACCGGCGCCGATCTTGTGGCGTTCAGCGGCGGAAAGTCGATACGCGGCCCTCAATCCACAGGAATCCTCGCCGGGCGCAGAGACCTGGTAGGTCCAGCATTTGCGCAACTCGTCGATATGGACGATCACCCATCGCTTTGGGATCCGCCAAAAGAGCTTGTCGATATCGATCAGTTAAAAGGCGGACCTCCGAGGCACGGCATCGGGCGCGCACACAAGGTCTCCAAGGAGGAGATCGTCGGGCTACTAACAGCCCTTGAGTTGTTCGCTGCCGGTGCGTATGACGAAGAGGTCGCCGGATATCGACAGCGCCTTGAGCGGATCGCCGCAGCGCTATCCGAAGCCCCGGTGACCTGCACTATCCATGATCGAGGCGACGGCGAATCGTTCCCGCTACTGGACATAGTTGTTCACGAAGATGCGGTGGGCAAGAGCGCTTTCAACATATGTGCAGCGCTTCGAGCAGGCAGCCCGCCCATATACGCAGGCCACGGAAAGCTGGCGCAAGGGACGCTAACCGTAAATCCGCTTAATTTAGATGACGTAACCGCGGATACGCTGGCTCGGCGAGTTCTGGAAACGTTGTGAACGGTCTGAGAACCGAAAGCATCGCTCCTTCGAACAAATTAAAAAGTCGCCTGGTTTCGGCTCGTTCCCGACCATATTGGAAAGAGAGACATACGGCATCCAGGGTCAAACTGACCCTGGATGCTCTCTAGCCACACGAGTAGTGACGGTGATTCTGATCGGCGTATGTTAGATCTTGGCAGAATTCGAAACTGCGTCTGGTTGATCGGTGTCGGTGGGAGGAGGTTAGCCTCGGCCGATAAAGGGCATTTTCGTTGCCATGATTGTCATGAATTGGATGTTGGTGTCGAGGGGTAGGTTTGCGATAAACAGAACCTGCTGGCCGACGTAGTTGACGTCGAAGGTGGGTTCTGGGGCCATTTCCATGTTCGCCTGCATGGTTCCACCTCCCATTCTTTCCGTCATGGGTGTGGCTGCGTTTCCGATGTCAATCTGGGAGCAGGCGATGTCGTATTTGCGTCCGTCGAGGGAGGTCGAACGGGTGAGCCCTGTCACGCCGTGTTTGGTTGCCGAATACGGGGCGGAGCCTGGTCGAGGGACGTGGGCTGAGATGGAACCGTTGTTGATGATCCGACCGCCCATGGGATCCTGATCCTTCATGATGAGCATGGCTTCCCGTGTGCATAGGAACGTGCCCGTGAGGTTGATGTCGACGACGGACTGCCACTGTTCGGGTGTGATTTGTTCGAGTGACGGCGCGCCTGCGCCGATTCCTGCGTTGTTGAAGAGCACGTCGAGTCTGCCGAACGATTCCATCGTCTTCTTGAATATGTTGGCAACGGCATCTGCTTTTCCGGCGTCGGCTGAAATGGATAGAGCGTTTCCGGCATTGTTTCCAGCTAAGGCTGCTGTTTCTTCGAGCGCTTCGGTTCTTCGTCCCACCAGCGTGACTTTGTAACCATCGCCGAGTAATGCCAGCGCTGCGCTTCTGCCAACACCGCTACCTGCACCTGTGATTACAGCGACCCTATCGTTTGCCATTAAATTTCCTCCGTTGACGTTTAATTTATTGACGGCATGTTACTTGAGGAACGTCGTTCGAGAGGGCTCTGAGAAGACGAGGCTGCGAGTTGCTGCGCTGCATTCACTCGAATTAACTACCAGCCCGGGTCATCTCCCGTTGCATCTGCCCCAATCCCATGGGCCCTAGATCGAGTGCACGGTTGTGCCATGCCTTTAGATCGAACTCGGCCCCGGCCTTCGCCTTTGCCTGCTCACGTGAATCGAGCCAGTAACGCTCGCCCACCTTGTAGCTGATCGCCTGTCCCGGCATGCCGAGGTAGCGGTCGATCTCACTGACCATGAATTCGGGGCCGAACGGCGAAGTCGGCTGCATAAAGGCCAGCGCCAGGTCCGGTGTCCACACCTCTCCCGGATGGAAATCGGAGTCGTTCGGTATCCGCAGTCCTAGGTGCATACCGATATCGACGACCACACGCTGAGATCGGAACAGCTGCGACCCAAGCATCCCCAGATAGTAGTCCGGATTGTCGAGATACCCCAGCTCACCCATGAGCCTTTCCGCGTACAACCCCCAGCCTTCGACGTACCCGGATGTGCCCGCCGCTAATTTCTGGAATCGGGAAAGCTGATCGCCCAGACTGATCGTCGTTGCAATCTGGAAATGATGTCCCGGGACACCCTCGTGGTAGACAATCGATACTTCGCCCCAGAGTGGAAATCGATCCTTAGCTTCTGGGACCGGATACCAGGTGCGCCCCGGGCGGGAAAAGTCCTCTGACGGCCCGGTGTAGTACATGGCCAGCGCGCCGCCCGGGGGGGCGATCATCACCTGAACGGTTTTGACCGGGTCTGCGATGTCGAAGTGTGTGCCATCCAGTTCTTCGATCGTCCGATCCTGAAGTTCTTGCATCCACACTTTGAAGGCTTCGACGCCCTCAATGGAGCGATCGGGGTCCTCGTCCAGCAGCTTCTTAGCATCAAGGAAATTACCGCCCGGGAGAATTTTCTCTGAGGTAATCGCCATCTCGGATTCGGCCCAGCGCACCTGCTCCCATCCCCATGCATACGTCTCCTCAAAGTCAATCTGTGCCCCCAGATATGACCTGGCCTTCAACTCATATCTCTCACGACCGACGCCGTCCCGGTCCGGTGTGGAGTTAATGTGATGATCGGCCAGAAAGGTTCCGAAATTAGCGAACGCAGCGGAAGCGTCCACCGCTGAATTGGCGAGCCGTTCACGTAGCGCTCCATCACTCAACCCAGACACATCGTAGGCCGTGACAAGACCATCAAAGAATGACGGATTCCCCGTCTGCCCGCTGTAGACCTTTGCTTGCTCAATCACACCGATAACCTGTCGGCGTGTGGTCGTTTGCCCCCGCCCGACGCCTTCTTCGAGCGTTTCCTTATAGCTGCTTAGCGCATCCGGCACCCGTGCCATGCGGGCGGCGATGTTGTCCCAGTCTTCCTTGGTGTCACGAGCCATCAGATCGAAAATTTGACGGGCGCTCTGGAAGGGGCTGTGCAGGATGTTCATGCCCCTGTACTGCTCACCGGCTTCGTACGCCTCAAGCCCGATTTCGATCTCTTCCGTCATCACATCCCGGGCAATCCGGTCTCGGTCGTTCTCCGACTCCGCAACTTTCAGCTCCGCTAGAGTCGAGCGGTCAAGCTCCGCTTGAGCCGCGTCACCGTCTGGTGAATTATCCGGCATCTCGGTCTCGTGTCCCGGCACGCCGAAGTAGGTGGCAACGATCGGCTGCATCGCGGCGATCTGATCGATGTAGACGTCAGCAATATCAAAGATTCGGGACAAGATTCTCTCCCATATTACGTAGGATCAGGGGCGGGAATTGAAGAGGCTAGGTCCCTAGATAATCAAGAGCAGCCCGAGCAAATATCTCTACGCCCAGAGGCAAACACTCTTCGTCAAATACGAACCGCGCATTGTGGTGAGGCGGTCGTTCCGGGTCGCCCGCGCCCAGTAGGAAATAGCACCCAGGCGCTCGGTTGATGAACTCGGCCATATCGTCTCCGACCGGGACTTCCTCATGCACACCGACTTTATCGACACCCGGCACCTGACCGGCGATAGCCGTAAGCCAGGTCGCCACTTCAGGGTCATTCACCACCGGAGGCGCACCGTTCAAAAGATTGAAGTCGGCGCTCCCACGCATCGATTCGGCGATACCCCTCGCAATGCGTGCAACGGCGGCAATAATCTGATCTCGCATGTCGGACGTGTAAGCTCGAATTGTGCCTTTGATCGTCACAAAATCAGCGATCACGTTCGGTGCTGATCCTCCTATCACCTGGCCCAGCGTTACGACTCCCATCGCGTTCGGGGCGATCTCCCGGCTAACCACCGTCTGAAGTGCCGTGACTACCTGTGCTGTGATAGCAACAGGGTCGATCGCCGTGTGCGGCAGCGCCCCGTGGCCGCCCCGGCCCGTGATTGTGAGTTCAAACTGGTCTGCGCTGGCAAATACCGTCGCCTGATTCACGCCGACAAACCCCGTGTCGTACTGGTTCCAAAGATGCAGCCCAATTACGCGGTCAGGCAAGTGATCAGACATCACGTCGTCAGCAATCATCGCCTTTGCACCCTCGACAAATTCTTCGGCGGGCTGAAATACGAAAACGACCTTGCCCGAGAGCTCGGTCGCACGTCCTGCCAGAAGATCGGCCGCTCCGAGCGCCATTGTGATGTGCCCGTCGTGGCCGCAGGCGTGCATGTTGCCGTTGGTTGAAGCGAAGGGAAGATCGGACAGTTCAGACACAGGCAGGGCATCTATATCGGCCCGTATCATCAGCGTCGGGCCGGGCCGTCCGGTGTCCATAACTCCAACAACACCCGTTCCGCCCACCTCGGCTTTGACTGTTATACCGGCGGCATTCAGACGCTCGGCGATGATGCCCGCAGTCCTGGTCTCGTGAAACCCGAGTTCCGGATTTGCGTGGAGGTCACGGCGTAACTCGATCAGGGCTGGAAGGGCCTCTACAACCTGGTTGGTCACGGCGTCGGGCATGGTGTGGCGGCTCCATTTCGTATCAAAAATATGCGCATGAAATCGGGGCCGCAGTTTATCACGGGCCTACCGGCGATTATTCGTGCGAAAGGGCTGGATGTCACGCTAGAATCAACCCGATGCCGAAACTACCGATCTTCCCGCTGAACACCGTTCTATTCCCGGGCTACAAACTCCCACTCCGCATATTCGAGCCGCGGTACAAACGTATGATCGAAGACTGTTTAGATGCGGATGGACGGTTTGTTATCGCACTCATTCGTGATGGCGTCGAGGTCGGAGGAGAGGCTACCCCACGGGAAATCGGGACTATCGCGCTGATCGAAGAAGTAGGCGACCGAGGCGAAAAAGTGGTTCCCCTGCTTGCTCTTGGCGAACAGCGCGTACGCATCGGTGAACTGGACCGCTCGCTCCCCTATCTGAGCGCAGACGTGGAACCCTTATATGAACCAGTCGGCGAAGATATCGATCCCGAATTGATGGAACAGGCCAGAGCAGCGACGACCCGGTTCGCACGGGCGATGCTCATGCAAATACGCGGCGAGTGGCGCGCCAATCCTGAAATGCCAGACGACCCAGGCGCTCTCGGGTATCGCATGGGAACACTAATGGCTGGTCGGCCCACCGCAGCGCAACGCGTGCTGGAAGCGGCATCACTAACCAAGCGCCTACGACAGGCTGTTCCAGCGGTTGAAGCGGCCGCCGGCGAGTTTGAGGCGGCGCTACTTGAACAAGGCGCACAAGATCACCGCCGTGGCATGCATCGCAACTGAAGAGCTACCCCGGGGGTGCTTGGAAAATCGATGCGTGTCGAGTTTGGGAATATCACTCCATCGACACGAGCTTTGTGCGACGGGATGCCTCAAATGGACCAGACGAACACACCACACCACATGTATCATCAGTGGTCTAAAACAGTAACCTGGAGGCGGTGAACGAAGTGTCTGAATACTTGGTATGTCGGTCGTGCGACGTAGGCGACCTTTTGCCCCTGTCGGACTTTGGAGCGCATGGTGCAGCTGTCCACTACAAGGCCTGGGTGTGCTCGAACCCTGATTGCGGGTACAACCTGAAGATCAGGAATGGCGACGTGTTCATAGGCGAGCCTGTTCGGGATGGCAATGAACGAGGTCAACGGGATTCAGGGCCGTCTCAGGAATTCCGCCGTTAGACGGGCCACAGTTCACAATCGCACCAGTCAGTGTAAATGTGACTTTTATGGGGGCGAGATATCCTCAGGATCGGGTACGAAGAATCCCTCTTTCAGGCATGTCTTTCGCATGCAGGGAACATCTCGCCCCTAACTTATTGACTGGTTGCGCCTAAGAATGGGCATGTCATGTCCATTCTTAGGCTTCAGATTCTGGTGAGAGCGAGCATCTTGCCAAAATCCCTAGGGTGATGCACGGGATCGTGTAGAGGCGGCCCGGCAAGTACGTGCTTACCGTTACACGCTAAAACGCCGGCAGGCCATCCGACATGGACAACCCACCGGCGTCACAGCCAGTAATATCTGATCGGCTCAATTAGTCCCCTGGCGCACTCTTCATGTAGCCCTTGCCGTCCAGGAATTCAGCCAGTCTTGCGATACCGTCCCGGTTCTTTTCCGGGGTCTCGTATGCAAAACACAATCGGGCACAGTTCTGGCCATCGCCGTTAGGGGCAAAACTTACGCCCGGCAGGTAACCAACTCCAGCATCAAAAGCCTCGTCAACAAGCTCGCTCATTGGCGTGCCTTCGGGCATCGTGAGCCAGGTGTAACAACCACCTTGTGGCACAGCCCACTTGGCTCCAGTGCCTCCGAAGTTCTCTCCGAGTGAAGCAACCATCGCGTTCGCCTTGGCACCCAGTGACTCGGACAACTCATTCTTATGGTCCTGAAGGTGCTCGGTTAGATAGCCCTCAACGGCGAGTGAAGCAAAATGATTCGCCGTACCTGAACTCCGGAAACCTACTGCCCGGTTCGTAACCTCTTGCGGCGCCACAAAATAACCCAGACGGAGACCCGGAACCAACAGCTTGGAATAGGAGGCTACGTGCATCACCATGCCGCTTGTGTCGAGAGAGGCGTACGCCTCCTGAGCCTCACCATCAAACCGCAGGTCGACATAACAATCGTCCTCGATTATCGGGACTTCATGCCGATGGCAGATTTCAATAACCTGTTTACGGCGGGCGGTCGGCATCGTTGTGCAGGTCGGATTTTGGTGCTCGGGTATGGTGTAGAAGAACTTCGGTTTCTTCCCCTGTGCCGTCAGATCCGTCATCAGTTCGTCCAACGACTCGGGAATGATTCCCTGGTCGTCGATACGACTTCCAACGACATTTATTCCATGATTCTTAAGCTGGTTATGAGTACCGCCGTATACGTACTGCTCCGTGACTACCGTGTCACCTGGATCGGAAAGCGCTTTAATCAAGACGAAATTTGCCTCGCCTGACCCTGCCGTCATAAACACTTCGTCCGGAGTCGCGTTAATTCCCCGATCGTTCGCGAGCTTCTGTGCTGTGAACTCCCGAAGTGCCTCGTTACCATTGCGCTCGGTGTAGTAGACGAGGTCATGTCCCTCGCGCTCAAGGCCCTTCTTTAAACCTTCTACCAGCCCGTTAAATGGGACAGCTTCCGGTGGCGGGTACGCAACGGCAAAGTCGTACGTAGCGTGGCGAGGGTGAGTGACCGCCGTATCTTTAGACCGAGCCGAAAATTTGCCTGCGTAACTGA